>CAZIRN010000023.1:0-18187 GCA_964541495.1 uncultured Rikenella sp.
CAAATGTTCAATTTGTAATTATGTTTATGATCCTGAAAAAGGAGATCCTGATGGCGGTATAAAACCCGGTACTCCGTTCGAAGATATACCCGAAGACTGGATTTGCCCTGTATGTGGGGCTGATAAATCTCTGTTCGAGGAGGAATGACAGATGGCGGTAAGAGAAATAAAGGCCAATATCTTTGCAGTCGGAGTAAATGACTGGGACAGAAGATTGTTCGATGAACTGATTCCGCTTCCGGACGGGACGAGTTATAACTCATATCTCATAAAAGGAAGCGAAAAGATTGCTCTGATTGATGCGTCTGACCCTGAGAAAAGGAATGAATTTTTAAACAATCTGAAGGAATCAGGTATTAGCAGAATAGACTATCTTGTTGCAAATCACGCCGAACAGGATCACTCCGGCGCAATACCCGATGTGCTCAATCTGTATCCCGGTGCAAAAGTCGTGACGAACGAAAAATGCAGGAATATGCTTGCCGATCTCCTGCTTATCAGCGAAGACAGGTTCATAACAATACAGGATGGCGAAACTCTGTCGCTGGGCGACAAGACGCTGAAATTCATCATTGCACCGTGGGTCCACTGGCCTGAAACTATGGTTACCTATCTTGCAGAAGATAAAATTCTGTTTTCCTGCGATTTATTTGGTTCTCATCTGGCAGTGAGTGATTTATATGTTAATGACGAATGTAAGGTGTACGAGTCGGCAAAAAGATATTATGCCGAAATAATGATGCCGTTCAGGTCAATAATTAAAAAGAACCTTGAAAAGCTTGCAAATTATGAGATAAAGATAATTGCGCCAAGCCACGGGCCCGTTTATCAAAACGCAGGGTTTATCATTAATGCATATAAAGACTGGATTTCGGATAATGTAAAGAACGAAGTCGTTTTGCCCTTTGTATCAATGCACCATTCGACGAGAAAAATGGTTGATTATCTTATATCCGGGTTAATAAAGAGAAACATAACCGTAAAGCCTTTTAATTTGACGGAGACAGATATAGGAGAACTTGCAATGTCGCTCGTGGATGCTTCAACAATAGTCATCGGCACACCTACAGTTTTGACAGGTCCTCATCCCCAGGTTGTCTATGCTGCATATCTGGCAAATGCACTGAAACCTAAACTCAAATACGCATCGGTTATTGGTTCTTATGGCTGGGGCGGCAGGACGCTGGATATAATCAAAGGCCTTATCACAAATCTGAACGTCGAACTGATAGAGCCAGTTATCATTAAGGGATACCCGAAGGAAAATGACTTCAAATTGCTGGATAAATTAGCAGATGAAATAGCTGAAAAACATAAATAAAGAATGAAAATATTTTAAACTACCCCTACCGGCTTCTCCAAATGGGGAGGAGCGATAAAGTACTACTTCGAAAAGTCCGCCAGCTGGCGGATTAGGGGGCAAATAATATGGGTTGAGTAATAAACATATTGAAATTTAATACTAAGCAAATTATTTACACATAGATTATTTTGTTAAAATTAAAACACTTAATCAGGAGGCATAGATATGATAAAACAGAAACAGATTTACAAATGCAGCGTCTGCGGTAATATAGTAGAAGTGCTGCATGTCGGAGGAGGGCAACTTGTTTGTTGCGGAAAACCGATGATGCTTATGGTTGAAAACACTGTTGATGCCAGTAAAGAGAAGCATGTACCGGTAATTGAAAAAACAGCTACTGGAGTCAGAGTAAAGATTGGTTCCCAGCCACATCCAATGGAGGAGAAACATTATATCGAATGGATAGAGATAATTGTGAATGGGAGATCATGCAAAAAATTCCTGAAACCTGGAGATAAGCCAGAAGCAGAATTCGAGACAGGAGCAACAAGCGTGGAAAACATTGAAGCAAGGGAATACTGCAATATTCATGGTTTGTGGAAATCGTAAGTTTGAGTGTCTGAGGTTTATTATTCTGATAAGTTCATTTTATCGGTAGTAAAAGAATTTTTTCAGGCAATAATTGTCTGAAGTTTTTTGACAGCCTTGGATTGCAAACAGTGAATTATTAATTTATCAAGTATTATGGCATTACAAGAAGAGTTTGAGAAACAGGGAATCTGGTTTTTCAAGCATAGAAGTTATTTACCTTTAATTCTTCTGCTTATCGGATTTATTCTATATTTAAGAACAGAAATAAAACCTGGAGCCTTCTTTCTGGAAGAGACTCCTTATGAGTTTTATTATGAGGCATTCTGTTTATTTATAAGCTTAGTCGGTTTTTCAATCAGAGTATATACAGTTGGCCATACGCCTAAAAACACATCGGGCCGGAACACAAAAGAAGGTCAGATTGCTGACCGCCTTAATACTACAGGTTTGTATTCAATTGTCAGGCATCCACTTTATCTGGGTAATTTTTTAATGTGGATAGGTCTTGCTATGCTGACAGGGAACCTGTGGTTTATCATAGTGTTTTGTCTTTTGTATTGGATTTATTATGAAAGAATCATGTTTGCCGAAGAGCAGTTTTTAAGGAGAAAATTCGGAGATAGATTTTTGGAATGGTCAAAAAATGTTCCGGCATTCATTCCAAAATTTAAAAAATTCGTAAAGCCTGATTTGCCGTTTAACTGGAAGAAAGTTCTTAAAAAGGAAAAAAACGGATTAATAGCTTTATTCTTTATTTTTTTTGTTTTTGATTTTTCCGGTGAAATAGTAGAAAAAGAAACTCATTTCAATTACTTCATATTAATTGCCTGTATTTTAATCGGATTCGGGTATATTGTTTTAGAATTTCTCCAAAAAAAGACCAGGTTTTTTAACGAGGGCAATAAATAAAACATTGTTTGTCAGTATTTCTGTTGTGAAACACTAAGCCGGTTGGCGATATCCGGTTACAATTAGTTTATTAATATAATTTTACCGATCCGTATGATGTTCTGACCTTAACTGTGGATGAAGTATTTTGTTCTGTACCGACGATCCCTTCAATTTCCGATGATGTATTTTCAATAATTCTCTTCTTAATAGTCAGATGTTCTTCCGGAAATTTTATTGACGAATATGATGATGTTCCGTCCAGTTTATAGCTTGCTGCCGGATCAATTCCAATTCGTACACCTGTATATTTTGTATTGATGTCGATCGAATCGAAATCTTTCGGCACATTATCAACATTTACCGAACCGTAGCTTCCTTCGATAACAAATTTCTTCTCGATAGTTCCCACATTAAGGGTTGTATAGCCGGCTTCCATTACAATGTTATTGATTTTTCCAATCGAGTAGTTGTCATATTTCGAAGTTACAACAACAGAGCTTGCATTTCCTATTTTGATTTTGGAATATTTGCTGTCAATAAGTAAAGCTCTTGCTGAAGGCAGCTCAACCATCGTTGCATACCTGAGGTAAAGGTCGAGCCATTCAGCCGATTTTATAAGTGCCTTTCCGTATGCGATATTTATATGGTTGAGAGGCCTTTCGTCACCTCTTGTCAGCTCTGTAATAGTCAGGTTGCCATATTTCACATTAAGATCTGTCTGCCCTCCAAGTTCATCTATAAATGTATCTCCATATCTGTTTGCCAGAACGAGGCTCGAATTGTAAGGCATTTTCACTGTATAGTTGATGCTGAATCTTTTGTTTGCGCCCCAGACTGAGGAACTGAATTTTTCGTCAATAATGGTTTGCGCCGACACTTTGCCCGGCATTTCCTCGAACCGGATATCTATAAGGCTGATGAGTTCTTCGGCTCTGTTTCTGTCGGGAAGCTCAACAGTTATTTTTACATATATATCTACTTTATTACTATCCCAGCTTGTCACAATCACATTGCCATATCTGTTATTTATATCAACCACCGTGTTTTTATCGGTGATAAATTCTTTTCTGAATTCCTTTGTCACTTCCAGCGCATTGGTCTGTAGAGCGGGAAGCAGTGCAATTAAAGTCAACAATTTCTTATTAAATAGGAAATTTTTCATTTTCTCCGGCTTTTTGATTTTCATCTCTTACAGCTTTTAACTGGCTCAATATGTATGACATTACCTCCACCTTTATCTGATAATGTTCTATCATTGAATTAATTATTCTTTCATCATTGGGATTTGCCTTAAGGTCTTTCTGAAGCTGAACGTAAATTGAATCCATGCTTTTCAGTTCGCTGTTCAGCATCTTTTTCTGTTCCGGGCTCAAGATTAATTCATCTCTCTTAAGTTCATCTTTCATATTGCTCACCTCACGCAGATAATAATTCTCCACTTCTTTGTATTGCGGCGAGACATCACCAAGAGTCATCCGGTCTTTGCCTGGCCTCAGATAATTATCCCATATCCAGACTGACGACAGTGATATTAACACAGCAATTATTGCGGCCCTCAGCAGGTACGGCAGTATATTGCGTTTGTTGGCGGCCGGATGAAGCCTTTTCTGAAGTTTCCATTCGAATCGTTCTAAATGCCCGTCCATCGGCTCTTTTTCGTCGAACAGATTCCTGTTTTCTCTGATAATTTCATCTATATTTTTCATTTTTTTCGATTTTACATGTTTTTTTGCAGTTCGCCTAACAGCTTCTGTCTGGCTCTCGAAAGCTGCGACCTCGAAGTGCTGCTGCTTATTGAAAGAATCTCGGAAATCTCGTCGTGGTCGTACCCTTCAATAAGGTAAAGCGACAATATAATCCTGTACCCGTCGGGCAGCTTCTCAATTGCCTTTTTTATCTCCTCCACTTTCGTCTCCACTTCCTCCATGTAAAGAGTATCTTCATAGCTGTCATCAATTATTGCAGGATGAGAGTCGATTTCTTCTAACACCGTCTTTTTTTTGTTCAGTGCATCGAGCGACCTGTTTATAACTATCTTTTTTAGCCATGCGCCGAAACTTACTGTACCGGAGTATGTATTTATTTTTTCGAAGGCCGACAGAAAAGATTCCTGCATTATATCCTCGGCTTCCATACTGTCGTTCACTATCCTCAGGCATGTGTTGTACATGGCTTTGTAATAAAGCTTGTAAATCTGAAACTGTGCTTTAGGGTCGCCGTCTCTGCAACCATCTATAAGGTCCTGATGGATGTTTTTGTAAGCGGCTTCTTCGTTGTTCATTTCATAGTAAAGAGTTGTCCTTATTTTCAGTGCCGGATTCACTTCTTATCTTTTTTCCTGAAAAAGACGAAAAAAAATATTGTGTGATGCACAGAAAACAGAATGATTTGATTTTTTATCCGAAAAATATTGAAAGATAACCTTGCAAAACTTTTCCACTTTCATAGTCAAGTTCCGAGCCCAGTAAACTGTGAGGGATGGAAAATACAATCAGAAGGATAAAAGCTGCAAGCACAGTGTAAAGAGGCCGCTCTTTTTTTCTGTTCATAATAACAGCCAGAAGCCAGAAAATAAAAGCAATGAGTGTCTTGTTATCGGTAAGGTCCCATCCGAAGGGGATTCCGGTCCATAGTTGTCCGAAAGCATAGTACTGAACAATGGGACCGAGAATCAAACCGCCTGCAGTAACCAGTATTAGTGTCCATACCGTATATTTCTTATATGATGCGTTTCGTGCAATCGCCATTATTCCCGCCAGAGTGGAGAATAGCATGGCAATGAACATTATTATTATATGAGGTATCAGTGCCCAGCCAGGTACGGCATATTTAAACCTGATAACAACCGGATTCTCTTTGAACAGATTCTTTGTGCCGGCGTTATCGGTAATCTCGATATAATACTGAATCTTACCGGCAGGAGGCTGCTGTGGCACGGACGCAAAAAAACCCTTTATTTCATTTATATCGAATATTTTATTCATTATAAATGAGTTGACAGGAATAATTCTATATTTGAACTCAGTTTCAGTATAATCATCCGAAGTTTTAAATCTCTTATAGTACAACCTTGCGGAAACTGTTGAATCGTAAATTGCAAGTTGTATAACCGGTTGTTCGTCAAGTCCCAGGCTCCTTACAAGTTTTATCCTGTAAACCTGACCGTTCACCTGAACTTCTGCCTTTTTCGGGTTGGTCGGACCCGTCATTCTCTGATACACTGAAGCGGCGATAGTAATTATCACAGCAAATAACCAGATGAGTGATTTCTTCATATTTTCCGGTTTCTGCAAATGTATTAATTATTACGGTATTTATGCTTTCGGATAAGTTCCATTCTTTTCGGCAAATAGTACTAAATAAGCTGATGGCCAGTCCTTTATCAGGCCGGCCACCAGAGTAGTACGATTTTAGTATTAAAGATATAAAAGGTATATTCTTTAAAATCAGAAGTATTCGTGATTAAGTTGTTATAAACAGTGATGTTTTACTGAAACATACTGAATGTTTCCCTGATGATATCAATAGCTTCTCTGAGCTGTTTTTCAGTAATCACCAGAGGAGGAGCAAAACGTATGATATGTTCGTGGGTTGGTTTTGCAATAAGGCCGTTGTCTTTCATTGCGAGGCATACATCCCAGGCGGTTTTACCGTTTTTCGGTTTAATACCCACTGCATTCAGTAGCCCTTTACCTCTGACGAAATCAATCATTTCTGATTTTATAGCTTTAATCTCGTCACGGAATATTTTTCCGAGACGGTCGGCATTTTCGGTTAGTTTTTCGTTTTTTATTACTTCCAGTGAAGCAATTGCAACTTTTGCGGCAAGGGGATTACCTCCGAAAGTTGAGCCATGTTCACCAGGGAGTATGGTTAGCATGATGTCGTCGTCGGAAAGAACTGCCGAAACAGGATAAACACCTCCGCCAAGGGCCTTACCGAGTATGAGTATATCTGGCCGAACCCCTTCATGGTCGCAGGCAAGAAGTTTACCAGTTCTGCCTATTCCTGTCTGAACTTCATCTGCAATGAACAATACATTCTTAGTCTTGCACATATCGTATGATTTCCTGAGGTAGCCTTCATCAGGCACAACTACTCCTGCCTCACCCTGTATCGGTTCGACAAGAAATCCTGCAACGTCGGGATCCTGCAGAGCCTCTTCAAGAGCCTTCAGATCGTTGTAAGGAATAATGATGAAGCCAGGTGTATAAGGGCCATAATCGTTCCTTGCATCGGGATCAGTCGACATAGATATGACTGTGATAGTCCGGCCATGGAAATTGCCTGCACAGGCAATAATCTTTGCATTATATTCCTTAATGCCTTTTTTCTTATATGCCCATTTCCGGCATAGTTTAAGAGCAGTTTCATCTCCTTCGGCACCGGTATTCATTGGAAGTACCTTATCGTAACCGAAATATTTCGTTACATATTCTTCGTATTCACCAAGAGCGGAATTATAAAATGCTCTTGAAGTGAGAGTGAGTTTTTTTGCCTGACTTACGAGAGCCTTGACTATTTTTGGATGGCAATGCCCCTGGTTTACTGCAGAATAGGATGAAAGGAAATCATAATATCTTTTACCTTCCACATCCCATACAAAAGGCCCTTTGCCTCTTTCGAGCACGACCGGAAGTGGATGATAGTTGTGCGCTCCATAAGTCTCTTCTCTTTTAATATAATCCTGAATATTCATTTTATTGATTTTAATTTTTAAAATAATAAACATGTTTTGAATTTAGTTAGATAGAATTATCTGAAAATTAAGCAGAAATCCCGCAAGTCACCTTACCTGAAGGAATCTGGAATTACTGCTGCGCCTTATCTGCCTGCTTTGATAAGCGAATGAGACAAACCAGGAATTATTTATACCTGCCGGTATTGGTGAATGTATGAAAAGAAGGATAATATTACTTCCGTGTTTCTTCAACTAAATAATGTTTTTCAAACCAGACAGCAATCTTACAAAAGAGTTTTCTCTTTTCAAAATAAAGTTTTTAAACTTTAGTGTTACTTTGTTTTAACAGGCAGTTTAACAATTTTTACCGGCCCTGTAAGTCCCGATGGCACGAGCGGGTCATCTTTTTTCCAGAACCTGTGTGTGGTGAATGTGATGCGATTGGTGGGGCGTGGGGTACCGTTTTCGAGCCATGCAGGCCAGTGTCCGCCTTCTATACCGTCCCATGGCTCCTGTTCGTCACCAATAAGCCGGTTGATCCATAGGTTGGCAACCTCGATTTCGAGGAGGTTGTCTTTATTTTTTAATAACGACGTTATGTCGAGCTCCCACGGGTCAGTCCATAGAACGCCTGCTACGCGTCCGTTTACCTTTATCCTTGCAATATTGTTTATTTTTTCTGTGTGGATAAAATAACGGTTTTTCTTTTTGTTGAAAGTTCCTTCCGAAAAACTGAACGAACATCTGTATTCTGCAATACCTGAATAATACTTTATATCTGATTCATTGGACATTGTCCAGTCGTAAAGTGAATCGAAAATGACTTCTCCCGGGCCGCCGCGAACAGGATAGAATGTTACTTTCCATGGTCCTTTTATGTCTATAATTTCATTCTTCTTGGTAAAATCAGCGACTGGGCCTGATTTTACTGCCCGCTTCCCTTCCTCTTCATAAAAAACAACGAAGATACTGCCGTAAGGTTCAAGAACTACGGGTAATGTGACTCCTTTGTCATATGTTGTAATGTTTTCGTTTTTTTTAATTTCGCCGGAAAGCGGATTCCACAGCTCTGCCTGTGATGTTCCGTCTCGGAAACGACAGGTATCGGTTATTTTTTCTCCTGTCCTGTTCGAAATAAAATAGATATCCCTGTCGGGCAGTTTACGGTGCTGATAACGGATTTTGCCAGAAGAAACAAAATCCGGTTCAACATTAATGTTCCTGAGGATGGAGATTAGAGTGTCATAGGCAGGATAGATATTAAAAAGGCTATCCTCTTTATTTCTTAAGTAACCCTTATCAGTATTATTTTTCTCGAATTTGAATAGAGTACCGTTATTGTATTTAATTCTGCTTTTACCCTGACTCCATCTAATTCCCCAGATAGACTCTGTCGGATTGTTTATCTTTTCATCACACCCGGGAAAACCCGAAAGAGAGGGTGATTTCAGCGGCTTTGTCCCGATAATCATAGCGCCGTTCATAATCAATGTTTTAATTTTTTCCGACAGTTCGGGCGTCATGGTTCTTGTAGCAGGCAATACAAGAAGGCTATATGAAACACCTGATGGGAATATAATTTTATTGTTAATTACTGAACTATATTTCATAAGGTATTCCGGTGAGCAGGCGTCGAATGAGTAAGATTTCTTATCTGGCATGGTGTCGGTTCCTTCGAGCGCCGAAGCGGGCGGAACGAACACATTTGGAGCGCCTTCGGGAAGGAGGAAAAGGATATCTGCTACTGGTGTTCCGTGCATCAGCATATACTGGCAGCGTGAAAGGTAAACATGATAAGCGCCTGCCATAGGCCACCATGTCTGGTGGCGGTCCCAGTGCACGCCGTAAGGCCCCATGGTCATGCCTGGCAAGAGATTATCTTCATGGGGTTTGTGTGCAAAGGTATGAAAGAGAAATCTGTTAATGCCGAGTGCAAGCGCCCAGTCGGTCTGGTTTTTCATGTTCCCTGGATATTTTCTCCAGGCTTCTGTATGGTCGGCGGTGAATGATTCGGCAGCTATTATGTTTTTCCCAGTTACATGACCTATTGATGTAGCTTCTAGACAACTATAAGCAGTATTGAACCCATGGCCCTGAGTCCAGAATTCACCCATGGGTACGTCGGCAACGGCGCCAAGGTTGAAATCCGACACTGGAGTCATATCGTAAGGTTCTATCGAAAGGCTGAATCCGTCGCGCCGGCCAAGCGTTTTGAAATATTCCGCATGATTTTCGATAATGAGTTCCGATACAGTCTTCCTCACATCCCACAGAAACCTCTCGCTCTCATCGTGTGAGTTCACAATATAGCCGGCGAATACCGGCAGGTAGAGAACCGGGTCATAGCCTCTCCGGTTGATGAATTCATCTATGAACCTGTGACTCCAGTTCTGTGCACCCATCTCCCAGCTATCAATATGAAGCATTGTCCATCCGCCTCCCGAAGGTTTTTTAGAAGGTTTTACTTTTTCGACCAGTTTTCCAATATATTGCCTGTAATGGTCGGTCAGTGCTGTGGTGTCGAATTTATCCGACTCAAATCCGAGTCCGTGTTCGGGAGACGGCCGCGTAACCGAACCGTTATTTCTTTTGACGAAGCGTACCACCGTCCATCTGCCGAAAGGAATATTCCACGAAAGCCTGCCTCCGGGCTGAAGTAAAGGAGTAAGGTCAATAATCTTATCTTTTCTCAGGAATGATTCTTTTCTAACATTATCGGCTTCATCGGGAAGGATAAACGGAACGACTCCCGTTTGAGAGGAATATGGAGGCCTGTAGTAGAAAGCTTTTTCATCGAGGTTTTCGATACCCTGTTTTTCTTCAGGTGCAGGGAAAGCAAGCACCCTTACATCTTCGTACCAGTTGTCTCTGAGTTTTTTAAGTTCAGGTGTAAGAGTTTGTTCTCCGAAAAAAGGTTTTCTCGGAAGAGGCAGAGGAAGGGCGGCGTCGAAGACATAAGGACCGGTAAGGATTGTGTCGGCCCATACTATATGCATCATTGATTCTTCAGGTTTCACCCATGGTCCTCCGCTACCTGTCCAGCCGGGACCGGAGCCAAGAATGATATTTATTCCCAGCCGTTCGGCCTCTCTCACTGCATGGGTAAAGAGATCAATCCACTCGTCGCTCATGAATTCGATCTTTCCCTTAGGTATTCCGACATTCACTTCAAGGAAAACCGCATAGCGTATTCCTGCTTTTTTCATTGACTCGAGGTCGCGTGTAATGCCTTCCTTATTCATATTGCCTTCCATGAAGTACCAGTAAACGCCGGGTTTTGCCGAGTCGGGGGGTGTTACGAACCCCCTTTTGAGCCAGTCGTTCTTATACGGACCGCCGCATGAAGCAAGCAGAAGCGTTAAGAAAAACATTACGATAACCTGTATTATAGGCAGTTTATTTGTCATTTTTCAACAGGTCGGGTCTTAAACGTTTTGTGCGTTCGATTGATTGTTCGAGTCTCCATTTCTCTATTTCAGGAGTATTTCCCGAAAGGAGGATATCGGGCACTTTCCATCCTCTGAAGTCGGCCGGACGTGTATATACGGGCGGTGCAAGCAGGTCGTCCTGGAAGGAGTCGGTGAGGGCCGACTGTTCATCGGAGAGTGCTCCGGGGAGAAGACGTACTATAGCGTCGGTGATAACGGCGGCAGGAAGCTCCCCGCCTGAAAGGACATAGTCGCCTATTGATATTTCAATAGTTATCAGATGTTCTCTTATCCTATGGTCAATACCCTTATAATGCCCGGCAAGGATAATGAGGTTCTCATTTAGTGAAAGCCGATTGGCAAGTTTCTGGTCGAATCTTATGCCGTCGGGAGATGTATAAATTATTTCGTCATAATTTCTTTCGGCTTTCAGAGCTTCCAGAGCCTTCCATACCGGTTCGATCATCATCACCATTCCTGCGCCGCCGCCAAACGCATAATCGTCAACCGTTTTATAACGGTCGTTTGTAAAATCTCTGAGGTTTATGATGTTTATTTCCACAAGCCCCTTTTCTTTAGCTCTTTTAATAATTGAGTGATTAAGAGGGCTTTGAAGAAGCTCGGGGAGTACGGTTATAATGTCAATCCGCATCGCATAAAAATTTGCTGCAAAAATACGAAGAATAAGGAATTATGAAGAATGTCATGCAAGGAAAGCGCTTGCCTGTTCCATAAGGCGTTTGAAGCAATCGTCAACCTGTTTGTATTGTATGCTTTCGACCGGAGGGAAAGGATTTTCGTGTGAATAAGGATAGGGGAAGTCCATTACTTCGACATTGGCGTTCATTTTTCCGTTATCCTCATTTAGAGTCTTTATAATCCCTTCAGGAGGAATAATGGCATCTTTTAATAGTCCTACGGCCATAATACGGTCTTTTATTTTTGTAAGAGTCTTTTCCCTGAATTTTTTGAATCTGTCAAAATCGATCATCGAGCGGAATACTTTTCCTATTTTACCTGATATGATAAGTTCCATAACTGAATCTTTTTGTTCTAATTCGTTTTCGAAGTCGTTCAGGTAATATTCGGAAATTGTTTCTGCAGCCATGCTGTCCATGATATATCTCGATGTACCATTCATAGCGCTGAATAATGAGCCGCCGCAGAACATAAAGAGCTTCGAATCGGAAAACAGGTTATCGGGATTGGCCATAATCAGTATTTCTGCAAGATATGCTCCGATCGAAAATCCAAAAATATTTAGGCGGTTGGTTTTGGGAATAACCGGATGTTTTCCGGTTCTTATGGAAATTATAAGGTTAATAATATCGCATGCGGTCAGGTATCCTGAATTCATAAATCGTCTCGGCTCTTCTACAAGTCTGGCACTGATTGCAATGTTGGCAACCGACGACATATTCGCTTCGCCATGTTTTTTGCGCCATTCAGTAAGGAAATTCATCATGGTTCTCGGCTCTTTCCATGAAACCGGCGAACGGTTGATGTGAAAAGAAATGGGGTACATTATCACGTAGCTTCCTGTATTCTCTGAAAGAGTGTAACCCCATGCAAGATATTTTTCCCATTTTCTTTCATTGAGCCCATGGAGAAAAAGGATGACATTTTTGCTGTCTCTGTTGGCCGGTACGAAAACTGGATATGAGAAGGAGAAATTCTCTTTGATGGTAAAGTCATTTTTATTGAAAAATTTCTCAGGTGTATAATCTGATACAAATTTCGTATTGACTATCCTTATATCTGAGCCAGGAATTGCCATCTCTTTTATATCAGGATAGAAGATTGAGGATAGCTCTTTATATTTTTCAATATAATTGATCATAGTATAATTATAATAGTATAAAGGAAGAAGTATTGCGTCAGATGCACAAATTAATGTGCCGAATTGACAGTTATAGGGATAAAACACCATAATACGTGATAAAATATCTAAATATGGGATTAAATAACGAACAAAAAATTTATTAGGCCGGCATTAATGAAATGTTTAAATTAGTGTTCGAATTAAAGATTAAATTACCGGCAGAATAGCTGAAATGGACTTTCAGAAACCCATACCGTCGTATCTGGTTGATAAAAGAAATATTATCAAGCTAATACTATTTACCGCTTTGTTTGCTCTTGTATTCATCAACATATACTCGCCGTTCCGAGCCGACAGGTGGTTCAATCTAACACAGCTTGAGTTTTTTACATATTCGAGCCTGGTTATTCTGACCGGCATGCTGGTTGTGGTAATAAGCAGGGTAATTATGTATAGTGTGTGCAAACGGCGTTTGATAACTTTGTTGCAATATATTATATGGATTGCCTGTGAGATTTTTGTTATGGCATTGACCTATGCATTGTTCGAAAAGCTCATTCTGAAGGATGGGCGTGAGTTTACGGAGCTTGTGAAAGTATCGGCCATGACAACCGCTCTTGTTCTTCTGCTTCCATATTCCGTCTCATGGTTGTATTTTTCGTGGCAGGATAAAAAGGAGCTTATTGAAAGAATGGAAGAGATGAGTACCATTTCGGGCAATCCGAGAGATATGATAGCTTTTTATGATGACAAATCCGAGCTTGAGTTTTCAGTAAAAAAGGAGAATATTTTGTATATTGAATCGAGCGGTAACTATGTTAGTATATGTTATGAGAACAAAGGCAAAGTATCGAAATATCTTTTGCGCAGCACAATGAAGAAGATGGAGGAGAAATTCGAAGGCACCGATGTTATTCGTTGTCACAGGTCGTTCATGGTTAATTTTGAGAAGGTAAAGGTTATCAGGAAAGAAGAGGATGGCCTCAAACTCGGATTCGATAATACGGCTGTTGCCGACATACCGGTATCGAAGACTTATGTTGAAAATGTGATGCAGACATTTTCGAAATTCAGCAGGTTAGAGGATATGTTGTGAAAGATTTGATTTTATTTAGCCGCATAGCGTCAGCCTGTACCATCTGGTTGTTTATATGTGAACGGATGTTTATGTATTTTTCACAAAAATGTTCTTTAAGAAATCCGTGCAGGTATCCTTAAGATGTGAAGGAGGGAAGCAGGAGATTGGTGCATATTTTTTAAACTCATCACAAATAATCGTGATTGTTTGTCTGGCAATTTAAAAATGGGGAAATGGTAATGGATGAAATGGGGAAATTATAATAACAACACATTTAACGATTTATGGCCAGGATAACAGAAGAAAAAGAATAAATCCGTGTACATTTGAACATTATTTCAACGAATTATCCTCATGGAGTGTCGGCCTGATTGTGGTGCATGTTGCGTCGCTATTTCGATTTCATCTTCGATACCTGGTATGCCTGACGGCAAGCCTGCAGGCGTAAGGTGCATCCATCTGCTCGAAGACTATAGATGCGCCTTGTATGGAAGTCTGTCAAGACCGAAAGTATGCATTGATTTCGAACCCGAGCCTGAGTTCTGCGGTAACAGCCGCGAGGAGGCAATGCAAATCCTTTCTTCCCTCGAAGGTGAAAGGCGTTCATCTGAGATTCACTGAAAATATCTTTACCGGAAGCTATTTCCCGGCCTGTTCGGAAGGATAACGGAACAAGGGTTCCATTTTCATCCCTTTTATCTTTATTGCTTCGACCTCGGCAGCGGTCAGAGGAGTGAGCTGGTCCTTCAGGCTGAGTGCAATTTTGAAGAGTTCTGCTTCACCAGGAGTCATCAAGTCGGTAATAGGATGTGAGAGGGCAAAGCGAAGCCCGGTTTTAATATCTTCGGGTGTGGTGAACGGCTCATACCAGCACTTCCTGTACTTCGACCTGTCGGCACCCTGCGGCCACGGACCTTTTGCCATTGATTTGAGACATATAATGCCCATGCCCTTCTTATGCGCAAGGTCGAGTATCTGAGGTCCGAAATTGCCTGCATTCCAGCTTGCAATGTTCAGAGGAAACATTATTGTGTCGAAGTCATAGGCATTCATCAATGCTATTCCTGCTTCGGCCGAGTGAACCGACATACCCAGAAAGCGCACCAGTCCCTGTTTTTTTGCCTCGACAAACGTCTCGAGCGCCCCGTTTGGGCCGAGGATGGTGTTTACTTCGCTCATAGTCGTCACTGAATGATGCTGATAGAGGTCGAAATGGTCCGTCCTCAGGTTCTTAAGTGACTGTTCAAGTTCTTTCCGTGACTCATCTTTCGTCCTTTTTTGTGTCTTGCACGAAAGGAAGACATTTTTCCTGTAAGGTTCGAGAGCAGGGCCAAGCATCACTTCGGCATTACCATAGGAAGGCGCCACGTCGAAATGATTGACACCGGCTTCGATTGCCATTCTAACATAATCCGAGGCTTCGGCGGAACTTACATCTCTAACTATGATGCCGCCGAAACCTATTACAGAAAGCATCTCACCAGTATGGCCCAGAGAACGTTTTTCCATTTTACCCTGGAGGTTTATTTCCCTCACGATGGGAGAAAGATCGGCAGGGAAGAGGCTCAGAGCCGGAGCGGCAAGTGCAGCAGCTTTGATAAAACTACGACGTTTCATAACACCTGATTTTCAGGTAAAGTTAATCTTTATTTTTATGATTCATATTTGCATTTTTAATCAGAACTTTCATATTTAAGTTTTATAAGCTGTTTTTTATTATACATTGCACGCAGATAATATATTAAAAAAACAGGTATTTTAGCAAAAACTGAAAATCTATGAAGATTGCATTGATAGGGTATGGACGTATGGGCCATGAGATTGAAAAGATGGCTGTTAAGCTTGGTCACCGTGTGACAGTGAAGATAGATGTTGACAACCTCGATGATTTGAATCCTGAAAAGCTGGCAGATGCCGATGTGGTTATAGAGTTCAGTACGCCTGACTCGGCTTTCAAAAATATAGCAAAATGCCTTGAAATGTCGAAGCCGGTGGTTTCGGGAACGACCGGATGGCTGAAGCATTATGATGAAGCGGTGAAGATGTGTTTAAAGAATGAAACTTCGTTCATTCATTCCTCGAACTTCAGCATAGGCGTTAATATTCTTTTTCACATCAATTCCGAGCTTGCCCGTTTGATGGCAGGGCAGAAAGAATACAAACCTTTCATCGAGGAAATACACAATACAAAGAAACTGGATGCGCCGAGCGGCACCGCAATATCTCTGGCAGAAGAAATAAGGAAACAACACCCAGCGTATGAAGGCTGGTGCCCTGCAGATAACCCAAAAAGCAATTGCATACCCATAAAGTCGGTCAGGGAAGGAGATACACCAGGAACACATATTGTCGTGTGGGATTCGGAGATTGATGCCATAACTTTAGAGCATAAAGCGAGAGGGAGAGAAGGCTTTGCACTTGGAGCAATTATCGCAGCCGAATACATAAAGTCGAGAAGGGGAGTATTTACAATGGCAGACGTACTTGGATTCAGATAATAATTCTTATTTTTGTGCACTTTAAAACGGCATTATTTTGAAAATATTTTCGAGTAAATATTTCTGGTTTTCCATTGCGTCAATCATTTATATTCTTTTTGTTATATGGATAGGCAATTATTGGTTTCTCCTTGGCCTTGCCATTATTTTTGACATTTATATCACAAAAAAGGTTAACTGGACTTTCTGGAAAAAGCGCAATGGTAAAAATAGCACTTTTGTCGAATGGATTGATGCTCTGATTTTTGCAATTATAGCAGTAACAATTATCAATATTTTCTTTTTTCAGAACTACAGGATACCTACAGGTTCGATGGAAAAATCGTTGCTCATAGGCGACCATCTTTTTGTAAGCAAGGTTGATTACGGGCCACGGATGCCAAACACTCCGATAGCTTTTCCATTCACACAGAATACCATACCTGTTTTAAAAACCAAATCTTGGTCTGACCTCGTCCATTGGCCATATAAGCGGCTGGCAGGTTTAGGAAAGGTTAAGAACAATGACCCTATTGTGTTCAATTTTCCTGCTGGTGACACTGTAGTTCTTGAAGACCAGGCAACTGCTTATTATGAGATTGTCAGACGCACGGCAAGGGAATTGATGGAGAAGGAAAACTTTTCAGGCAGTACAGTGAAATCAATGGAGAATTATTTCAGCAGAGCGAGAAAAGAGATATGGCAGAGATATCATATTGTTTACAGGCCGATTGATAGGAGAGATAACTATGTTAAGAGGTGCATTGGCATACCTGGAGATACAATTTTTATAGATGAGGCGGTTGTATATGTAAACGGTAAAAAAATACCGGAAATAAAAACTCAGCAGATAACCTATGCCGTTCAGACAAACGGAACAACCATCAATCCGAAAGCTTTTGAAAGACTCAATATCTCGAAGTCAGATTATCAGTATTTTGTTGGTTCTGCATATATTATGTTCCTTACGCAAGAAAATGCCGAGAAAATAAGTAAATTTTCCAATGTCCTGAGTGTTCAGCCGGTTCTGGCCAGAAGAGGTGAATTTGCACCCTACATTTTCCCGTACAAATCTTCATTGAAATGGAATGAAGATAATTTCGGGCCGCTCTGGATTCCTTACAAGGGAGCTACAGTAAAGATAGATACATCGAATATTATGATTTATGAAAGAATAATAGATGTTTACGAGGAGAACGATTTAAAAATTGATAAAGCGGATATTTATATTAACGGTCAGAAGGCCGACAGCTATACGTTCAGGATGGATTATTACTGGATGATGGGCGACAGCCGGCATAATTCGGCAGACTCGCGTTATTGGGGGTTCGTTCCTGAAGACCATGTGGTGGGTAAGCCGAAGTTCATCTGGCTGTCAATTGATAAGGAGCGCACTGGATTCAGAAAGATAAGGTGGGAAAGGATGTTTACCAAAGTACGTTAAATGAAAGGGTTTAAAATTTTAAACCCTTTCATTTTTATTATCCGTTCAATAAGCTCTTTTTCTATTTTACTTTTTCCACAACTGCCCTGAAAGCATCGGGGTTGTTCATTGCAAGGTCTGCAAGGCTTTTGCGGTTAAGAGCAATTCCTTTCTTCTTTAATTTACCCATAAATTCGGAATAGCTCATTCCATATTGTCTTGTACCGGCATTGATTCTCTGAATCCACAAAGAACGGAACTCTCTTTTCTTTGCCTTCCTGTCGCGGTATGAATAAAGCATTGCTTTGTCGAGGGTGTCTTTGGCAACTGTCAGTACGTTTTTCCGCGAACCGAAATAACCTTTTGTTTGTTTGAAGATTTTTTTTCTTCTTGCTTTTGATGCAACTGAATTAACTGATCTTGGCATATTTATTCTATTTTTTCGGATACAGGCGGTTCCTCTTTTACGAACGCTTTACTGCAATGTATCCAG
>CAZIRN010000024.1:0-17646 GCA_964541495.1 uncultured Rikenella sp.
GCTGCACTGTCGGGATAAAGGTTTACCCAGTTTGTTGAAGCCTCATACGATGACAAAAGCTTTTCAATAATATCTCTGTTGTTCCTGAGCATTTCTTCTTTTGCCATGAAGGCTGTTTCAGCTATTGGTATTCCTTCAAATTTAGCCCACTCCTCATTGAATGAAAAAATCCTTCTGATGGTTTTGTTGTTTTTCATTACCATGCTGGCAAGTGGCTCGGAAAGTACTGCCAGCTCAGCCCTGCCCGCACCAACAGCATTAGCAAGGTCAATGTGAGTTGGAAAGCTGTAGTCGAGCGTAATATCTTTTTCAGGATCAATGCCATTCTTTCTGAGAAGATATCTGAAAAGTTCATCGGGTGTCATACCCCGGGCCATGACATAAACTCTTCTACCACGAAGGTCATTCCATGTTTTGACGGTACCGTTGCTTCCCACCAGATACAACGTGCCCCACACAGGTATGGCAATCAATCTATAACCAAAACCCTTGTTATAAGTAATTGCAGCCATTGTTGTTGGCAGGATTGCAAAATCTGCAGTTCTGTCAATCATCATTTTCCTCACCTGCAATGGTTCATCCAGAATAATTGCATTCACACTGTGAGGTCCGCCGGAATTAAGACTGTCAATCAACTTTATCATCCCCATCGACGATGGACCTTTAAGAGTGGCAATAGTATAAACCCCTGATGAATCTTTGCGGGTTACATTATTCCTGCACTCGCACAGAAGAAAAAGAATTAAAGAAAACAACAGTATTGCAGAAAGATATTTTTTTACCATACTACTTAAAATTCCGAGAGCAAAGCTATTTATTTTTTGATACTTAATTCAACTTCAAAAGTTACTTTTACAATCAGTCCATGCCTGTAACACCGCCAAAATTTATTGTTATAATAAATCTGAAAAAGGTTTAGCAAATAAAAAATAATTCTATATTTGCATCGCAAAAGTTAACACCTGTTACTAATCCGCGAAGCGGGATTTATTCCGCTCAAGGAGCTACAGGTTCAAACAAAACAAAAATCTGATCCGGAGGTAATTCTGATGGAAAAGAGAATAGGAACAGCAATAATTCTGGTAGAAAACCGCGAAAGCGTTCAGCGACTCAACGAAATCCTTTCAAACCATTCCGACATTATTATTGGACGACAGGGTCTTAACCGGAGCACTGGCCAAAGTATCATCTCTCTTGTTCTTGAAGGAACTACCGACCGGATCAGTTCCCTTACTGGCCATCTGGGCCGGCTGAAGGGTATCCAGGTAAAATCGGTACTCCTTAAAAATAAGTGATATGAACAAAATCCATACTTTTACAACAATTGGTTTATTGATTTCTTCCCTCACTCTTTATAGTCAGGCAAACAAAAAGACTGAGCAGGTGCGGGATACTCTAAGCTCCGTTACAGGTGAAAAAGTAATTCCCTTAAGTGAAATCGTGGTGTCCAGTTTCAGGGTTAACCGCGCAGTAAAAGAATTACCGGCACCTCTGGCTGTTGTTGGCTTGTATAATTTCCGGAAGTTTTCATCACTTACACTTTCCAATGTCCTGGCATCCGAACCAGGCATCTCAATGGGGAGTGATGGCATCTGGTCGACAAGAGCAGTAATCCGCGGAATGAACGAAAACCGCCTTGTAACACTTGTCGACGGTAACAGGATCGAAACAGCCACCGACCTGACAGCATCACTAAGCATGATAGATATAAACGACATTGAACGTGTTGAGGTAATCAAAGGTGCCCAGTCGTCGCTCTATGGCACAGGTGCCATGGGAGGAATAGTAAACATTATTACAAAAGATGGCTATTTTGGCAACAAACCTTATTTTTCGGGTAATATCACTTCAGGTTATAACTCTGCAAACAATTTCTTTACCACCCATGGTGAAGTGAATACCGGTTCTTCGAAATGGTACCTGCGGTTGAGCGGGACAAACGGTAATGCTGATGATATACGCACTCCTGAAGGTATTCTGCCAAATAGCCAGTTCGCATTTAATAATCTGTCTGCAAAAGTCGGTTTTAAGACATTCCGCAACCATACCCTCAGGGTCCAGTTTCAGAACTACCATGCAACTGATGTTGGTATTCCGGGAGGTGAAGCTTTCCCTGGTCCGGCAGAAGCAAAATATACCGATATCAGCAGGCAAATGGTTTCAGCTGACTATGAGATAAAAGATATCACCAGCACTTTTACTCAGCTTAAGATTAATTATTTTATGCAATACATCCAGCGTGATGTTGAAATGATCCCTAATACTGTCACTGTAACACCCCTTCCTTCGGATGGTTCGCAGAGGACCATACCGGAACTTGTTGTACCAATTGGAAACCATCTTATAAACGGAACTCAGCTTCAGGGTACTTGGAAATTTGGCGAAAAAAATAATCTCATTGCCGGAATTGACGCATGGGCACGTAAGGTTACAACCGAACGCACAAAATATATAAAAACAGAGGTACTCGATGCAGGCGGTACAGTTATTAAAACCAACAATATAGTACGTGGCGAAACACCAATACCTGTCTCAACCTTCGGAAGCGCAGGCATTTTCCTTCAGGATGAACACAAATATAACGACAGACTGAGAATCATTCTGGGAGGACGTTTCGATGGAATTATGGTAAAAAATAAGAAGGGCTTTGACGTGGACTATTTGATTATCAATGGAGTCCGTAATGATACCCCTCCAAACCAGAGAATAACTTTCGAAGAAGGTAAAACTGGCAGCATTTCATGGAGTGCAAATGCCGGGATACTCTACAGAATTATTAACAACGCAGATCTTTCAGTGAGTGTGGCAAGGGCTTTCAGAGCCCCTTCTCTTGAAGAACGATTCAAATATATCGACCTCGGGAATTACGTCAGGCTCGGAGATCCTGAACTGTTACCCGAGCGGGGATTTTCTTCAGACCTTGGTATAAGAGTATGGAAACCAGAATTCAACTTTCAGGCAGATGTTTTCATGAACCATATTTCAAATATGATTGTAGAAACACCCGGGCAATTCATTTATACGATAAATACCGGCCCTGCAGAAGGCACAACCGATACCCTTCCCGCTCTTGTTAATGCAAACGTCAGCAAAGCATTACTTTATGGCTTCGATTTTGGGTTGCAGTACAATTTTCATTCAAATTTCGTTCTGTTTGCCTCAGGAGCATATGTAAGGGGTAAAGATATTGAAGCTGATGCCAATCTGCCCCAAATTCCTCCATTAAATGGCCGTCTGGGTTTACGTTATACCTTTGACGGCATCGGTTCGGCTGAATTAGTTGCTACAGGTGCAGCCCGCCAGGATAAAATCGCAGAAGGCGAGAAAGAAACCGGCGGATACATCAGATATGATATCTCATTCAACTCGGAAAATATAAGATTGTGGAAAATAAGATTCCGTGTATTTGCAGGTATTGACAACTTAACCGACCGCAGCTATACAAACCACCTTGCAACAAACAGGGGAAGCATCAGTGTGGAGCCAGGAAGGAATTTTTACTTAAGAATAAGCTTCACATTTTAAATTTATTATTACCGGGATTATTATCAGGAATCATGGATGTTTTCATCATTTCTCACAAATAATTATTTGTTTATCTTGTTGTTAACAAAAGCTCTCAGATCATTCAGGTCAAATCCATATCTTTTCCTGAGCCGGCCAAGTCTCTCATCAGCATATTCTGCAGGGACTTTAACAGCTCCGGCCAGTTCTTCTATCCCTATATTATATCTTTCAGCCACCTCTCTTAAAGTCATAATCCCGTTAATATTCAGGCTCTCATAACCATCATGATGCTCTTCTTCTATATCAGAATCTTCAATTGTCAATGTTTCATCACCGGACTTTAAATTTGCTTGCCGGTCTGCTTCCGGTATATTTTTCGCAGGTTGCTCTGTTTTATCAGGCACGGTTACCCCGATATCACTAAAACCACTCTCTTCATTAACTATTACAGACCTGTGCCTCATATCCCTGCCCTGAAACTGTGTAATTTCCGGTTTAACAAAGAATGGACCAAGCACCAGAAAACAACCAACCGCTCCGACAATCAACGATAATACCAATCGGGTTTTGGCTCCTGAAAACATACTCCTGAAAATACAGATAATCATTCTCCAGTGTAAAATAATATGGAGCAACAGCAGGAAGAGAAAAAAAAGTGACAGGTATAAATGAATGTTCCCCCACTGATGACGGTCAAGGCCAAGAAACCGTAATTCCACATTACTCCCGTATACTTCATTTGCCTTGTAACCGGGTAGAATAATAAATTTTATCATAAATCCGAGGCCTGCCATTGCCATCAGGACAATAAACATAACCGCATCTATAACAAGGTTGGTTTTCAAAATATTTCTTTTTTCGCTCATTATTACATTTTTTATCTAATTATTTATATTCTAATTATTTAGCAAATTCTAGCTAATATTAAAACATTACAAATTTAATGAACATTTGTTCATAAAATATAATTTTTTAAATTTTGCATAAAATTACTTTAAATGAAAATTTCAATCCTGACTGATAATAACCCCGGTACATTTACCCAGGCAGAACATGGTCTTTCATATCTTATTGAGCACGATGGTAAGAAAATACTGTTTGACACCGGACAGTCAGATCTGTTTTTAAGAAATGCCGGTAAAATGAACACAGATCTTGAAAATATTGATACTGTTATACTGAGTCACGGGCATTTTGACCATGGTAACGGTCTTGAGTATCTCTCAGAAGGTACACTTATATGCCATCCTGGTTGCTTTGTCAAACGTTACCGGGAAAAAGACCGGACTTATATCGGCTTAAAGAAAAGCAAAGAAGAATTATCAGCAATATTTAATCTGAATACAAGTCGTGTGCCTGTAAAAATCAGTGAAAAAATAATTTTCCTTGGTGAAATTCCGAGAGAAACAGATTCCGAATCAAAAACTACACCTTTTATTCTGGATGACGAAACTCCTGATTTTGTAATGGACGACAGTGCTGTTGCCTTAATAATTCCTGAAGGATTATTTGTTGTTACAGGATGCGGGCATTCAGGAATTGTAAACACACTCAAACATGCCATGAAAATTACAGGCATTGGAAAAATATCCGGTATTATGGGTGGATTCCATCTGAAAGAGATAGATAATCAATTGAAAGAAACCATAAAATTTCTCAGGGAAAACAAAGTCAAACATGTTATTCCCTCACACTGTACTGAATTCCCGGCTTTAGCTTTATTTTATGAATTGCCAGGTTTCAGGCAGGTAAAAACTGGAGATATTCTATTTTTTTAAAAAAAAAAATCTATTCAAAATGAACATATGTTCATTTTATTTATTATTTTTGTATAATCAAGTTTAATCAATAATGTAGTTTTAAACTATTATAAATAAGAACATTAATGTTAAACATTAAATTTTACAATTATGCCAGGAGGAGATCGCACCGGACCTCTGGGACTGGGTCCCGGAACCGGCAGAGCATTAGGTTACTGCTATGGTTATGATTCACCGGGTTACACAAAGTGGCCTGGAGCCGGACTTGGAAGAGGATTTGGCAGGGGGTTAGGCTCCGGTAGAGGATTCGGAAGGGGTTTGTGTCGTTGGCTCCCCTTTGCCGGGTACAGTGTAACATACCCATGGACATATTCCATAGGCAAAGATGAAGAAATCAGACTGCTTAAAACACAGGCTGAAAACCTGAGTCGCGTTCAAAAAAATATAGAAAAGCGGCTTAAAGAACTCGAAAAAGAAGGGGAGTAATTTTACTCCCTTTCTTCATATTTTTCATTTCCAGATTTTTTCTGTGGCAGCAATATAAATCTTTTAATGATCAAATTTTCAACTTCACTCCCCCGAAAATAGTAATTCCGGGCATGGTATAGTAGATATTCGTAGCATATTTCTGATTGAGCAAATTCTCCCCGCTGATAAAAAATTCAGCTAATTTAAATGGAGCATATGAAATTTTTGAATTCAGCAGGGTATAAGTCTCATATGCTTCTTTGTTCACTGCCGGGTCAGTATCAAGATGGTTTATATGCTGCACTGAAGCGTTAAATCTGAATTTCCCAATACTATAATTACCGCCTGCATAAAAATTATGACGCGGAGTCGCATAAACAGGTGTTTTCATATTGGTATAAGAATACGTCATATTTAATGTCAGATTCCTCAGCAACTGGGCATTTCCGCTGAATTCAATACCTTTATTGTGAACCTCACCGGCATTTTGCAAACCCTGCATCGGAACACTGATTATCATGTTTTCCCCATCAACAATGAAGCCTGTAAGCTCCATACTAATTTTATTCTCCGCCAAACTCATTAATATCCCCGTTTCATAATTCATTACCGTTTCAGGATTAAGATTCACATTATGATTCCACACGAATAGCTCCCTGATTGTCGGACTTCGGAATCCTTTCGATACAGAAACTTTCCATGTTGAAATGTCAGTGAATTTCCATGTTATACCTCCGGCAGGTATCCAGATCGTCCCGTAAACTTTATGGTTCTGCATTCTTAATCCTGCATTTAAAGTAAGTTTTTCAAAAAGTGTTTGCTTGACAAAACCATAAATTCCTGCATCATAAACAGTTGTATCAGTTATCCTTGTGTCGAACCTTTCATTGTCAGCCTTTCCGCCATAAATCAGATAGTCGCCGCCAATTGTAAAGTTGTTACCTGTAAACAGCCTTACAGTCTGGTAAATATTCAATCCATAGTTTTTGTCGTACGAATGAAACCCGTCAGAAATTATATGCTCTCCGAAATTGTAAAACAGTTTTACAGTGCCTGAAAAAATCCCGTAATTATTATCTGCGGTCAATGCCCAGTACCCTCTTGTGATATCAAGTGAGTTTCCGGGGAGAGCATTAATAGTATCAGGCCCCGGATCTGTTGCTTTAAACTTTGCCAGACTGAAATCAGTATTCACATTAATTCCCTGTACTGGTTCATAGCCAATTTTAATATATCCGTTTGTTATGTTAAAATCAGAATTTGGCCTGTGACCATCGGTCTGATCATGATTAACCGATAGAAATACATTTAATTTATCCTTCTTATACCCGGCAGATGCCATATATTTTTGAGTATTATACGAGCCATACATTAAGTGGGCATTAGCATGCAGTCCATCGTCCTGTTGTTTTCTGGTAATAATGTTTATTACACCTCCCATTGCATTTGATCCGTAGAGTATTGAAGCCGGGCCTCTTATCACCTCAACTTTTTCAACGTCAGAAGCAACATATGAATCGGGTAGTGGATGACCAAATATTCCCATAAACTGTGGATGGCCGTCAATAAGCATCAGAACTCCTGTTGTTGGGCTTCCTCCTATTCCCCTTATGGAGACCTGTCCAGCAGCACCTGTGGCAACACCAAAGCCCATCACTCCTCTTTCTGTTACAAACAAACCGGGTATTCGTCCATTTAAAACCGGCAGAAGAGCTGTTTCAATGCTCTCGTTTATCTGCTGCCGTCCTACAACCGATACAGCCATCGGAACATAATGCCTGTTAACCTTAACTGTAGTACCTGTTACAACTACCTCATCAAGATTAATAGTATCTTGCAGGGATGAGTGTTCTGTCTGCTGCGAAAAAACAGAAAAAGTAACAAACGAAATACCTGCTATCAGAAGAAGTCTTAAATTTTTCATTTGTAAAAATTTATGCATATAATTGATATTAACTTTATTTTCTCCTTCCCCATTTTGTCCCCTTGCTTTTCCAACCACCAGATATTTTTCTCCCTATCTGGAAAGTTCAGTAGGAGATTTAAAATAGTATTACGTTTTTCATAAAAAGTGTTACTGCAAAAATAAAAAAATTTATATATGTTAATCCGCTTTACTCATAATTAACTTTCCGTGTTTAATTCCTTTAATGCTTATCAGTTTATCTGACAGTTCGGTAAGAATTTTTGCCTTCCCTTTTACTGCAATAATTTCCAGGCATGTATCGTGGCTGAGGTGAAAGTGCTGTGACGAGAGAATAACATCAAAATAATCGTGCTGTATTTCGTTTGATTTTGAAAGAATATCCTTTTTATGATGATCGTAGAGCATTACAATAGCGCCGGCAACGATATTGTTGCATTGCCATTTTTTCTCCACAATATGTTTTTCAATCAGGTGTCTGAGTCCCTGCGACCTGTTTGTGAAATTATTTTCTTTCACATACTGGTCGAGTTCGCCAAGCAATTCCTTTTCGAGACTGACGCTGAAACGGATTACTGCCATAAAAATTGTAACACTTATATCCACAAATGTAATACTGATTTTTAATCCAGCAAAAATATCATTCTAAGAATTCCACCTCTGATAATTACCTTAAAATTTATTTTTCAACTTAAATAATAATGTTCCAGTTACTTTAAATTTATTATCACTTTGTTAAACAGGAAAATGTTTTCAGGATTTACTCTATTTTATTTCCTAACCTGATGCCAAAGTACAGGGTTCTAGGTGAAACTGTCCCATAAATATATGAAGGATCGCGATTAATACCTCTGTCAAAGTCGGACTGATAAGAATTAAAGATATTTTTCATCCCGGTAAAAATCTGCATAATTGAACCATTCAATTTAATATTATAGGAGATTTTAATTCCAAGATCAAAAAACGGATCTGACAGTCGGAGTTCGCCAATATCGGGATCAGTTAAAGGACCAAAATATGGCACAAGCATTCTTCCTGTATAAGTACTTGTAGAAGAAAACCTTAAGCTCCGTATTATATCCCAGTCTATGTTAAAATAACCGTAATTTGAAGGTGTTCTAAAAAATTTCCTTGTATCAAATTGCTGTTTTTCATCATATAAACTTGCCTGAATTGTAAACCCCGAGCTCAATAAAAAATCTTTAAATAATTTCATTTTTAATTCCATATTCACACCTTTTACCAGTGCTCCATTTTCTGCATTTTTTCTTAGATATATTACTTTACCATTTTCATCTGGCACACCTATTTCATTAAAAAAAGGATTTGTCAGCTTCGTATAGAATCCCTCTACAAGAAAACTGGTTGTAATTGCACCTATAACTCGGTTGAAATCAAGAGAGGCCATTATGCTGTGACTTGTTTCCTGTTTCAGTTTCGGGTCATTTACATTAATGACCTGTCTGGCTCCGGAAGTTTCAATATGAAGATCTTCATCAAATATCTGCGGTGCCCTATAACCCTGTGAATAACTTAAACGTGCCTGAAGTGATTCTAAAATCTGATACATTAAACTGATCCTCGGACTTAAAACATTACCATTTTTTGCTTCATTAGTTTTTGTACGGTCAGTTATTCTATAATGATCAAAACGAGCACCTATTCCCATTTTAAACCTGGCTGCTTTCAAATCATATTGGAAAAATAATCCGCTGATTGAAGATGTTTGGTCAGAAACTACAGTATTTGGTACATGGGGTACACTTATAATCGAATCATTCACTATTAAAGCATTTGAATAATCAGGATAACCAAGTTTTTTATCCTTCAAATTATCTACAGTTTTTTCTACACCAAATATAACAGAATTGTTTCTAATGAAAGTTTTATATTGAATTCCAATATTATAAACAAGATCATATGTTTTCCCGTAAGCTTTAAGTGATCTGTTGGCACCATAATAAGAATCACGGGTTATATGTTCAGAAGAAACAAACAGTGACAAAAGGTCATAATCACGAAAATATTTCTCATACTTTATATCTGCTGTCTTTACATTATGTCGCACAGCTTCAGAAATATCTCTTTCGTGTAAAGGATATTCCAGACGATTACCTCCACCTCTTTCTTCTTTTATATTGAAAAAATTAAAATCGAACCTGTCCCTTAATCCGATACGGTGAAATATTCTCGCTCCAATAGTTTGGTTTATCAACTGAGCTATTTCTGAAAAACCGTCATTATTGGCATCAAACATCTGCCTTTCTCTTGTAAAACCACTAAGAGCCATTGAAGTTTTGCCATCAGATGATACAACAGATGTATTTACATTTAGTGAAAAATCAGGAGCAACACTACCTGAATTTTTTAATCCTATTCCGGTCAATGCTGAATTAAAACCCACTTCGTACAAATTTGTTGAAGGTTCTTTTAAAATAATATTTATAACTCCTGCGATTGCATTACTACCGTACATTGCTGAAGCACCGCCTCGAATCACTTCTATACGGTCTATTATGTTAGAAGGTATCAACTCAAGCCCGTATACGCCAGCCAGATGACTAAAAATTGGCCTGCTGTCTATCAATATCTG
The DNA here is from genome assembly GCA_964541495.1 of uncultured Rikenella sp. GTDB lineage: Bacteria > Bacteroidota > Bacteroidia > Bacteroidales > VadinHA17 > LD21. The sequence goes on from CAZIRN010000024.1 coordinate 10,253, forward strand.
TGAATAAGGACCTTCCATGCCATTAATTCTTACCTGTGTATATCCGCAGTTCTGACAATTGTTTTCGATTCTGATCCCGGGCGAAAAGGTAAGTCCTTCTAATAATGTTACTGATTGCGATAATGAAAAAAGTTTAGGTGATAAAGTGTTAACTATTGTGATCGATTCTTTTCTCTTCATTTCTGTTCTGTCTGCGGTAACCACTATTTCTTCAATTCCCAATACATCCTTTTCTAACTCGAAATTTACCTCTTGTGTTGTCCCTTCTTTGATCTCAATCTCTTTTTCTGATGGCTTATGACCAATACATTGAGCTCTTAAAATAAATGTGCCAACAGGTATATTTACAAGGCGATAATGCCCTGTTTCATCTGTATTGGTTCCTATTGTTGTTCCTTTGAGGTTTATTGTGGCAAAAGGGACATGTTCGCCTCCGGAAATTACGTGTCCAACTATATTTGCATCAGTTTTTTTCTGTGAAAAAAGCTGAAATGAATTGATTATTAATATAATTATGAAAATATGTTTATTCATGTTATCAGATATTTTAATATTACTAAATAATTAAAATTCAATAGATTACACATATGAGATATATAAGCTTATCTCCTCAGGAGAAAGCTGTTTTCAAAAAAGTAATTATGAAATTAAAAAGTCGGAGCCCGTGGACGATGGCCCAGAAGATTTATATTGAATAGAAGGGAATCCTTACTTATGGTAATTCTTTTAACATTCAATAATTTTCTTATTACCTTAACGCCGGATAATATTACCGCAGATATTATTAAAATAGATGAAATAAACTGAATCAGAACAAAAGCATCCTTTGAATGATTGTGTTCCGGTCTGTTTTCATTATTATGGGATTTTTTGTAAGGATGAGAATGTACTATCCTTATCCCCTCAACTATATGAACATGAGGAAAAAATGAAATTAAAACAAAATATCCGCAAAAAATCCATAAAAATAAAATTGCGAATATCTTTTTTATCCTAAAAGCAAAATTGATCCTCATATACAATAAAACATGAGGCAAATTTAAAAAAATTACTTATTAAAAATCCATCTATTTAAAACCTTCTTGAAATTAAGTGTGGTTAACAAATTACTTTAAAATTATTGTTTCAGCAATTTTTTCAAAGGCTTCTATAATATTTCTGTTATTGAGAGAAAAAACAGTTTTTCCCTCTTCGGCACCTTCGCCTATTTCCAGTACAAGAGGTATTTGACCAAGAAGAACCGTATCAAATTCTCTGGCCAGTTTCAGTCCACCACCTTTACCAAAAACATAATATACTTCATCAGGGTGTTTTTCAGGTGTAAACCATGACATATTTTCAATTATTCCGATAATTGGGATATTCAAATCGGGGTTTCTGAACATTGATGCTGCTTTCCTGGCATCATTTAATGAAATCTCCTGAGGTGTAGTAACAATTATTGCCCCTTTTAGATTCAATTTCTGCGCCGTTGTCAGTTGAATATCACTTGTCCCCGGTGGAGTATCAATAAACATATAATCAATTTCACCCCAGTCGGTTTGTTCGATAAGCTGTGTCAGAGCCTTGCTTGCCATCGGGCCTCTCCATATCACAGACTGGTTGCGGTTTATAAAAAACCCTATAGAAATAATTTTAACACCGTATTTTACAATGGGGAATATTATTTCTTTATCGCCGAAAGCCGCTATTTCAGGGATGGCATCTTCTATTCCAAACATTCTTGGTATAGATGGTCCGAAAAGATCAGCATCGACAATTGCGGTATTGAATCCCTGGCGCACCATTGCTGCAGCAAGGTTTGCTGCCACAGTTGATTTACCCACACCTCCTTTACCTGATGCTATAGCAATTATATTTTTAACTCCTTTTAGTTGAATTTTCTCAAATGGATTTTTTACTTCTTCTGATTTTTTATTATGTACCATATCATATTTAATTTTAAACTTATTTCCAGTTCTGGATTCAATTCAATTATGCTTTTCTTTTGTACCATTGCATTAATAACATTTTCATCAAATGGCAGATATTCTGCAAGGGAAATATCCTTTCTCAAACACCAGGTTTTGATCTGACTTGCTACTGAAAGATTAAGATCATATTTGTTTATAATCACAAATATTTGAAGATTAAATTTCTTAACAAGTTCAACAATTCTTTCAAGATCGTGAAAACCCGAAATTGTTGGTTCTGTTACAATTACAACCTTGTCAACGCCTGTAATGGTCGAAATTACAGGGCAACCTATTCCTGGTGGGCCGTCGAGTATAATTGTTTCAAGTCCATTTGTTTTAGCTATCTGCTTTGCTTTTTCACGTACAATATTTACCAGTTTCCCTGAATTCTCTTCACCGGGAGCAAGACGTCCATATACCATTTTACCATTACGGAACGATCCTGCGTAAACCCTGCTTTTATCATTTGGGATCATGTTTATAGCATTTTCCGGACAGACGCGTGAACAAAGCTTGCATCCGTCGCATGCAATTTCAGATATTAAAATCCTTCTGTTTTTAAAAGAAATAGCATCAAAACGGCAATAGTTAATGCATACCCCGCAATTTGTACATAAATTGTAGTCAATAAAAGCTTTTTCACCCGTAACAAAGATTCTTTCTTCTTCATTTGAGGGATTAAAAAGCAGGTACAAATTAGCTGCATCAACATCGCAATCGGCGAGCACAACCTCATCATTCAATGTGGCGAATGCAGCACTTATACTCGATTTACCGGTACCTCCCTTACCGCTTATTATAGCTACTTCCATACTGTAAAATAATATTTTCAACTGTATCAAACAGCTGCTTCTCCAGTATAAAATCTTTTTCCGATGCAATTTTACCGACCGAATACAATTCAGCAATTTCCTTTTTAAAGGGTATCTCCAGCAATAAAGGAATATTTTCCTGTGTAAGGTAATCATATACCTCCATGTTGCCAATTCCTACCCGGTTAATGATTACACCAAAGGATTTATTTATTGTTTTCAGTATCTCGACACTCTGTTTTAGATCACTCAGGCCAAAAGGTGTCGGTTCGGTTACAAGTATAATATAATCGGCCGGCTCAACTGTCTGTATAAAAGGACAAGATGTACCAGGAGGAGAATCAAGTATTATAATTTCTGCCTGATTATTGATATTTTTTATAGCCTCTTTTATTATAGGAACCGGCGACATCACGCCTATATTCATTCGTGCTTCAATAAATAAAGGTTCACCATTATTTGAATATAAATTTACTTTGCCCAGTGAAACCGGCTTTTCAGTAATAGCATCATATTTGCATGCAACACTGCATGCTCCACAGCCATGACAGAGATCTTCGATTACCTGAATAATTTTCATCGGAGGTAAAATGAAAATTGCATTATAGTTGCAATATTCACGGCATTTCCCACAATAAATACAACTATCTATATTTATAACCGGTACTAGTTGAGTAACTTCAGACACCTTTATTAATTTTGTTTGAAAGAATGCAATGGAATTTGGTGCTTCGGCATCACAATCAACTAACATTGCTCTGAAGTTTTTCCTCATCAGAGCATAAAAAATGTTTGTTGCAACAAAAGTTTTACCGGTACCACCTTTACCACTGGCTACAGCAATCTTAATCATTTCCTGATTTTATAAAAAGAATTCTTTAAACATCTCCAGAAATTATATAACCATATTAAAAAATTCCTTCATAATAATACAATGCTGCTATTTATCAAATTTTAAGATGATAATCCCTAAGAAAAAACTTTTTCCCGTTATAAACTGAAATCCTGATTAATTTTTGTCTGATTAGTGATTCGACCACCTCATACCTTGCATTATCTTTTTCGAGAAGATCATTAAGCATATCTTCCCGCATAGGATGAACAGCTGTAATGTTTAGAATGTCTTCGTAAATATTTCCTGTATAGCCAGTTCTTGTACCTTCAAAACCAGTCAGAAATTCTGCATTTATATTCTTTTCATTAAAAATTTGCCATGCGCGGTTAAGAATATCAGGGCTGGCTGGCTTTACCTTTTTAAATAATGGTGGACGGATAGGAATCGTAAGATATGCAGTTGAAGGATTAATTTTTTGAATAAATTCTGCCAGACTTATAAAATTATCATCATTATCATTTACGCCTTCAATTAGCATGGTTTCAGTACAAAGTTTACCCTGGAACTGTGAAGCAAAATAAAATATCCCATTAATGATTTTTTCATAAGTAAGCAAGGGTGAAGGACGATTTACTTCTTTCCATAAATATTCATTACCGGCATCCATTTTAACAGATACCCAGTCGGCAGCTAATATACCGTCAGAAACAGAATTATCCCAGAGCAATGAGCCATTAGTAATTACTGCAACAGGTAAACCAAATTTTTTCAATAATTTAACACTCTTACCAAGATTAATATCAAGGGTAGGCTCACCGTTTGATACAAATGTTAAATAATCCGGATAATTTTCAGCATTCAGTTTTTCAAGATGTTGCCCTACTTTTTCATAAATCAGCTCAGGCTCAAAAAATGATTTTCTAACGGTTGTCTGCAAAAAAGTTTTTCCCACCTGGCAATATATACATCCATAAGAACATGTTTTCGGTGAAACAATATTGTTAATTCCAAGACTTTTCCCCAGCCGTCTTGATGGAATTGGTCCGAAAGTAATCATAACTCAAAAAATGTTTTTAATTAAAACCCGTTTCAAACCGAATTATAAACCACCATACTTCCACGAGGCACTTTAAGAAACTCCGATATAACATTACACTTTGCCATTAAAAGAAAAAATATTCTTCTGTCATTTAAAGGTAATAGCCCCTCAAGATTACCCTGACCTTTTGAAATAATCACATCTGCCTTTTCAAAGCACTCCTTAAAAACATTATCAGATTTTTCAAGTAAAATTGATGGTATATCATATCCGCTGGAAATAACTTTAGCTATCTTATTCATGCCTATATATAAAGCATCTTCCATTGTAGCATCATTTATAACTGGACCTCCTCTGACAACAAATGTTAAATGCGGATGATTTATAGTACTTATGAATATCTTGTCAAACACAATCTCTCCCGCATTATCTCCGATGTATAAAACTTTATCGGCTTTTTCAATCTCCATTTTCAGTTTCAGCGAATGATCTATGGCAAAATCTGAATTAAGAACCATATTTATTGTAGTCTGTAGATCAAACCCGTCCCCTGTTGCAAAATCAATAATGTTTCCTGCTATTGAAAGTCTTAATGCCGTGCGGAACGGATCAGATGACTTCCTTATTATTTCATTAAGTTCCGGAACTAATCCTAAAACCAGATCGTTACTCTCTTTCTTTTCTCTTTTGTAAGGATCAGGATTATTAGTATAATTCCTTAAAATATAATTTACCTCTCTCGAAAATTCAGGCATACTTTGCTTACCCCACTTATCGCAGAAAAGGTTCATTACATCCTGTACCAGACGGTTAGCTGTATCATTTGTTAATTTTTCTCTGGCTATAAGTTTTTCAATTGCTCTTGCAAAACAGAAAAAACATCTGTAGTCTGAAGTCATTTAATCAGCCGGATTAATGATTACAGTAATTTGCACCTACCGCTAGTGTACCATTAAGAAAATCTTTTACAAGATCAGTGTAATTCTTAAATGGTGCACCTGTAAATACATTAATTTTATGTTTATTAAGCAAATCAATTGCTCGGTGCCCTATACCTCCTGCAATAATGTCAGTCACACCTTTTTCAGCAAGCCATACCGGTAATAAACCGGGTTCGTGAGGCGGAGGTGTAACCAATATCTCGCTGATAATCGTAACATCCTCTACATCAACAATTGCAAATTGTTGGCAATGACCAAAATGTCCACATAAAATTCCCTTTTCCAATGGAATAGCAATACGTTTTTTCATAATAATTATAATGTTTAAAAAACTCAAATTATTGTTTCTGACCTTTCTCCGGGTTTTTACCTCTTCTTCCTCTCAGTCTTGCAACTTGTCCACGGCCTGCATTGAGGCCACTTCCTGATTGCCAGGTCTCTGTGTTTAAATTTTTACCTTTTCTGCATCTTCCCAGTCCTCTTCCTGTTCCCGGGTTTTTCCCTTCAGGTCCTGTTCCATCCATACGTGGCATAACTTTAATTTTTAATGATTCAACATATTTATAATATCCCTGATTGATTTCTCAGGATCCTTAAGAATCACTATCTGAATTTTCAGATTGTCGAGCAAAGATTTAACTTTAAAGCCAAACTCCCCGGAAATTATTTTTCTCACGTTTCGCGAAGCTATAAGCTGCACAGAAGCAGGCCCGGCTCCTTCTTCCAATTCTTTATTGGGGTTTGGCAAAATTTCTATATCACATGTATCTGTGTCATAAATCACAAAAAATGCACAGCGACCAAACCTCTGGTCTAACCTGGATTCAAGTGAATCACCTGTACTTGTAATTGCAATTTTCATATTATTTTTTAAAATGATTACTTTCTAAATCCTCTCCTTTTTCCAGCTCTTCTCGGTTCGCATATATGTAAATCCATGATATTATCAGGTTCTGTCATATCTTTAAAAATCACATCAGGTAAAAGATCATAATTTACAATCATCCGGCTTCCGCATAGCGGACATTCATCAGGTTTAAATTCTTCACCGGGATTATTGAAATAACATCCGCATTCATTGCAGGAGTACCAGCTACTGTCAAAATAAATCTTCCCTCCCTCTATGATAATCTGTTTCCCCTCAACAATTGCCTCAGCGATCTTCATCCTTGCACTCGCATAGATACGGGTCAGAGTAGGACGCGAGACTCCCATAAGTTGAGCTGCATGGCATTGATGCAGCATAAGAAAATCGCAAAGCCGCAGTGATTCGTATTCTTCAAGATTAAGAAATACTTTCCCTGAACTGGTTCTGTTATCGGCAAACCCATACGGTTTCATGCCTGATATTACCGGAGGCTTTCCAACCCTGCGCATTTTAACGGGACGTGGCGACATAATTATGAATAAAAATTCTTCACAAAAATAATGAACTTATGTTCATAATCCAAATAAATGACAATCTTTTTTATTTAAATATTCTTCTCTTCAACCCGAATAATAAACAGGTCGACCATTTAAAGGCATTTAAAAGATTTAAAGTTTAACCAGCTAGATAAATAAGACTTAAAAACCTATTTTTCTGAAGAAATTTTTTATGACTTCCAGCGCTCTTCCCTTCTCCTCAATAAACCCCATATGACCTGAGTTCTCGAGTATTACCAGTTCGGCATTCGGAGGTAGTTTAACCCTTGTCTTCATCGATTCGCACTGAATATAATTATCTTTTGCTCCTAGTATCCAGAGGCATGGAACCTTTCCTGCTTCCATTAAATGAACCCTCGAAGGTCTTGCCATCATCCCTCTTAATAC
>CAZIRN010000025.1:0-17576 GCA_964541495.1 uncultured Rikenella sp.
TGTGGTTTTTCCAACTCCGCCTTTCTGGTTGGCAAGAGCAACAATTCTTCCCATTTTTTTATCAATTTCCCTGTTATTTCCAGAGTTTCAAATTTACTACTTATGACCGATTACATCAGCAAGAGGCAGTTTTAATTGTAAACATTCCATAAAGGGTTTTCAACACGATATTAACAGAATAAATGTTAATAAATGGGTGCTGGTTACTGGGTGCTGGGTAAATCTTCAAACTTCATCATTCCTTGTTCGATATCCGTTATTCAATCTTCCTTGTTCGATATTCGTTATTCGTTATTCGAAATTCCTTCCAAAAATTGTTCTATCGTTACAAAACTGTTTTCAGTCTTTTAATTTTATTTCGAAAAGCTTCGGCCAGTTTTTTCCTGTTACAAAAATACGGTCGTTATCTCTGTCAAAAGCTATGCCGTTAAGAACATTTACCGAAGTATCGAAACCTGGAACATCCATAATCCCCTTCAAATCTATATAAGCAAGTACTTTACCGCTTTCGGGATCAATGCGGGCAATCAAATCAGTTTCCCAAATATTTGCCCATATTTCACCATTTATATATTCCAGTTCATTCAGATTGGTTACAATCCCTTTATTGTCGCAAACTTCTATCTGAGAAACTGTCAGAAACATTTCAGGGTCAATTACATAAATGACATTTGAGCCGTCGCTCATTACAAGTTTATTATCCATGGCTGTAAGTCCCCAACCTTCCGTCTGATAATAAAACTTATTAATCTGCTGCATCGTTTCAAGATCATAAACAAAGCCTACTTTTGTTTGCCATGTAAGCTGGTAAATTTTGTTATTGAGAATGGCGATTCCTTCACCAAAAAGTTTGGATTCAAGGTTATGCTGACTAATAATTTCTCCGGTTTTCAGGTCAGTTTTTCGAAGGCTCGATTTATTTTCCTGCCCTGTTCCTTCGTAAAGATAGCCATTATGATATACGAGACCCTGAGTGAATGCCTCGCGGTCGTGAGGATATGAATTAATTACAACATAACCGTAACGCTTTGGAACAATATCGGAAAGCACTATCACAAAACAGATTATAGTCTGAGATGAGTTTCCTTTCCTCCATGCCGAAGCTTTTATCCCCCTTCTGCCAGTTTTGTTTACAAGTTGTGAAGGTATCTCAAATATCCATGGCTCGCCGCTAACGACTCCGGCATATTTGCTGTCGTACCATATCGCAACAGAATCGGGTATTTGTTTTCCTTCAAATTTCAGGACAACTTTTATACTATGGTTAAGAGTATATTCGGAATTTTCCTCAGGAATTTCGAACCGGATAAGCTTAACGGCACGTGTAGTATCCTTTCCCGAAACAGTGTCATTTGTCTTACTCACAGATTTTGTTCCTGGGCTCCCAGAGCATGAAAATACCCATAAGACAAAAAGCAACCCCGAAAATAAAAATAAAAGATTTTTACAATGAGCTTTCATTTATTTTTCCTTTTACCAAATAATCTTCTAAAGATATTTCCTCTTTTTGCCATTCTCCTCTTTGCCATCTCCTCCTGTACTTCATAAGGAAATATCATCTGCCATGTTTCGCTCCACCCAGGAAATCCGCCAAGATTTTTATCGTCAATATAAATGTCAACATCTATTTTCCGGCTCACATTTTCATTCATAACTTCTTCTGGGTAATTTTTATTAACGGCATAGAATTCTATGCCGTTCTGCCTGCAGAACTCCACTGCCTCATCAAGCTGCTTTCCTGTCCGGAAAGTCCATAGAATGAGTTTTGCACCTTGCTTCTCCAGCTCTTTGAGAGTATCGAATGCAAAGAGTTTTTCTTTCCCGATGGCAGGATATGCATTCTCGACAATAGTCCCGTCGAAATCAACTGCTATCTTTATATCAAGCGGTTCGTTCAATTTAAGATTATAAAATCTTTTTCAAAGATAAGAGGCATTTGAATTAATAGATTATACTTTTCCCTAAAAAACAATATTTTTGTTCTCCAAATACTTAATAATATGCGCCATATTCCTAATGCTATAACGATTCTTAACCTTGTTTCCGGCTTTATTGCAATAGCATTGATTCTTAGCCAGAACTTAGTTGCCGCCTGCTGGATGGTTGCAGCGGCTATGGTGTTCGATTTTTCCGACGGACTGGCTTCGAGGCTCCTGAATGCTTATTCCGATTTAGGCAAAGAACTCGACAGTATTGCGGATGTTATTAGTTTCGGTGCAGTTCCAGGACTTATTATATACAATCTTTTTACCGGAGCCGGACATACAGAATTGAATTTGCCTTTTCTGGCAATATCGGCTTTATTTCCTGCTTGTGCCGGGCTGCGGCTTGCCAGATTCAACATAGATACGGAGCAGACATATTCGTTTCGTGGTCTTCCCACTCCTGCAGCAGCATTAAGCGTGATTTCTATTGTGCTTGCGCAGAAATACGGAACAAAAGATATAATAAATGTTTTTGCTGAATCGAAAGTCGCTCTGACAATATTTACTATAACTGTTTCAGTTCTGATGGTCAGCAGATTACCCATGCTGGCACTGAAAGTAAAAAGTTTTAAACTCAAAGGAAATGAGATGAAATATCTCCTGTTTATAATTTGTGTTCTTTTTGTACTTGTTTTTGGAATTGCCGGTTTAACGCTTGTCATTCCGGCATATATCATTCTATCGCTTGCCGCCTCACTTTTTAATGTTATCTGATTCCCTTTTTTCTTCTTCTTCTTTTATTTTCGACATTATCTCTTCGCCATCGGGAAGCCCTGATGTCAGTTTCTGTACAGGCTTCAAATTATAGAAAAACTCGCGGGCAAAGACACGCAAAACTATATAAGCCGGTATCCCGAATATCATTCCGGGAATTCCTGCGGCAAATCCTGCTATAAGAATCACGATAAATATCTCAACCGGATGTGCCTTCACGCTGTTCGAAAATATTACAGGCTGACAGATATAATTATCTATTGCCTGAGTAACGGCAACAACCAATGACATACGGAATACAAGAGGGAAAATGACCGTCTGAAAATTCTGATCAAGATTTAGTGCTATCCCCATAGTTACTGTAATAAAATATCCAAGCCATGGGCCCACATAAGGTATCACATTGAGCACTCCTACTATCAAGCCCATTACAAGTGCATGTTTGAAACCAATTCCAACTAAAGACATCCCGATTGTAATCAATATCAATACGCATGTACTTTCAACGACTATCCCTATAAAATATCTTGTAAGAAGGTTTTGTATGGAATAGAATGCACGTGTAACATTTTTTACATATTTATCGGGCACCCACATGATAATTGATTCAAAAAACAAATGCTGGTCTTTGAGAAAGATAATATGTTATAAAGATTATCGAAAATGCAGCTACTATGATGTTTCCCATAGTTTTCGCAAGCGAGCTTATTATATCCTGAATAAACTCAATGCTCAGAATGTCGGAAATCTTTGATGCAATGTAGTCTATTAAAGAAAAATTGGCAAGATCGGGATTGATTGATTTGAGAATGTTTTCGACCTTTCTTAAAATTGGTTCGATAATTTGCACCAGCTTGTTACTGTCGATCGAAGACAAAGTTTGAATCTGTGTGGCAACAAGAGGAATAAAAATATATAGAAAAAGGACTATGAGACCGCACATTATAAGCAGTGATAAAATTGCGCAGATTGATTTCGGTATTTTGATCTTCTTGATTCTTATTTTGCCGAAAAAATCAACAAGAGGCCTGCCCATTATAGACAGTACTCCCGCAACCAGAATATAAATAACTATCTCCCTGAAATACCAGATACAAAATATGATAAAAGCTATTCCTGCAAGTATTAATATATTCCGGAGAAAGTTTTTCACTCTGTCAATTTGATTTATTTCGCAAACCTAATCCAAATTTATGAGAACTCATAAAAACATTCCATTAATAACTATTGACTGTCCTTTTATCTATAAACTCCAAATCCTAAAAATCTGAAAAAAAAGTCATAATTCATAATTTATTTTGCCATATTGTCATATTAAAATATAAAATATAAGTCATTTTGACATATTTTGGCTATGGTATATAATTTGTCTATAATAAGATGAAAATTCAAAAAAGAAAAAAGATGTTTAACCAAAAATATAAGGAGGGCAAAGCTATGTTACCGACAATTACAAGAAGAGGTCAGAGACCATCATTATGGCCGAACCTTTTTGACGACGATTTTCTGGCACCGTTTTTCTCAACAAACTACACTTCGATGCCAGCTGTAAACATTAAAGAAGATGAAAAACAATTCACGCTTGACCTTGCTGTTCCCGGTATTGACAAAAAAGATCTTAAGATTGATCTTCAGGACGACATTTTGACAATCTCGTCAGAGCAGAAGGAAGAAAAAGAAGAGAATCGTGAGGATTACAAGAGGAGAGAGTTCAGCTACTCATCGTTCTGCAGAAGTTTCTCGCTTCCTGAGAACGTTAACAAAGAAAAGATCGAAGCCAACTATAAAGATGGCATTCTCACGGTAGTTCTTCCTAAGCAACATGAGGATAAAGGCAAACTGACTAAACAGATTAAGATTGCCTAACGCTAAGGTCAAGTCAAATCATTTCAAATGGGGCTCGCGGGGAGCCCTTTTTTGTTTTATGCGCATCTGGTTAGATGCGCAGATTCTTACTTTCAACAGTCTTTAAATTCTTGCAATAATACTTTTATTTGCTTTTACATGTTGAAGAATAGATACTTCAACTTTTGCGTCGAGGGGTAAAAAAATATCCACCCTTGAACCGAATTTAATGAATCCCAGTTCATCTCCCTGAATTACTTCACTCCCTTCTTTTGCATAAGTAACTATGCGCCTGGCAAAAGTACCGGCAACCTGCCGAACGATTATCTTTTTCTCTCCGGATGTTTCAAGCACAACCGTTGTACTTTCATTCAGTTCGGAAGACTTCGGGTGCCATGCCACAAGATTCCGTCCCGGCTTATAATTTACATATCTTACTTTTCCGGATACAGGGTACCTGTTGCTGTGCATGTTGAACGGCGACATAAAAACCGAAACCTGAAGACAGTTATCCCTAAAATATTCTCTTTCCTCGGTTTCTTCGATAACCACAATCTTTCCGTCGGCCGGTGAATAAACCACTCCTTCTGCTAGTTCAACTTTCCGTTTGGGAACTCGAAAGAAAAAAAGCAGAAAACAATATAACAATATAGTGAAAATCAGAAAAACCCATTTGAAAACCAAACTTTGGCCTGACAGCTGATCAACTATTACGTTGAGCCCTACCAGGACAAGAAATCCTAAAATCAGAATCTTATAACCTTCTTTATGAATACTCATCCGGAAAAATTTGGACAAAACTAATCAAGAGAGTTGAATCATGCAAAAACTGAAAAGTATATATATACTATCGGAAAAGAAAACAACATACTGTCGAACCTGTCGAGGAATCCGCCATGACCAGGTAAAATTTTCCCTGAGTCCTTTATTCCAATACTTCTTTTCAGCATTGATTCGACAAGGTCACCGAATGTTGCACTGACCGACAAAATTGCAGCCAGAATTATCCATTCGGTTCTGCTTATTATTCCAATCCATCCCGATAAAAAATATGCAACGGCCAGAGTGAAAACAATTCCGCCGGCAAATCCTTCCCATGTCTTTTTTGGGGAAATACGTTCCATCAGCTTATGTCTGCCTAAAGTAACGCCTGTAAGTAATGCTGCAGTATCATTTGTCCATATAAGAATAAAAAATCCCACTATTATACCAGGGGAGAAGGCGATATTCCCGTGATTGAGAATTGAGTCAATTCCTGTATGGGAAAATGCGGCAAAAGGGAAAAGAGACAAAGGAAGAACAATATATAAAAACGGCAGAAACGTATGGGCAAGAGAATCAAAGGGAAGTTCCTGTCGCCGGTAAAGCTCAAAGGCCATAATGAAGATAATCATGACCATAAGAACATAGTATAATTCGGATGAAGCTTTGCCTGCTGCCACCAGCGTTGAAACTAAATATGCAATCAATCCGGTTACGATTCCCAAAATCATTTGAGGATTTGTGCCTTTGTTTTTTATAAGTTTATAGTATTCATATTGACTACCGGCGAGAAGGACCATGCCTGTCAGAAAAAAAGAAACCGGGTGAAGCCAGAATCCGCCCATAACAAATAAAATGATAAAAAAACCTGTCAGAGCCCGGGTAAGAAAATTACTCAATATTACAAATTTTTAAGCAACTGTTTGGCTTTTATTATATTATCCCTATGCACATAAAGCTCGTTTTCGCCGAATCTGTAACTTCTGTCTTTCTTATTGATTACTACTGCTTCAATATCATTTTCCTCCAGCAGAATTCTGGCAATCTCAATTTTAAAATCTTCGGCGCTTTCATATACTTTAGCCCAATCTTTTTCCATCTATTCTGCCTGTATCCATTTTACTTCTCCGGCTCTTCTTTCTTAATATCTGTCTTTAACCTCTTTCCCCCTTCTTCTTTTCCCTTTTTAGGTTGGCCCGACATTGCGGCAGTACTTACACTTGCAATCTGTTCCGGAGTTTTATCTTCTTTTATTTCGGCATCCAACCCTGGTTTTTCAAGATCGGCTTTTCGTTTTCCAAATATACGTTCCAGGTCCTCGCTGAAGATAACTTCTTTTTCGATGAGAATTTTAGCCAGCTTATCAAGTCCATCCATGTGCTCCTTCAATACATTGATTGCTCTCTGGTAAGCTTTCTCGACTATCTCCTTAACTTCCTGGTCAATTAATTCTGCAGTTTTCTCGCTGTAAGGTTTTGTAAAATTGAATTCCATCTGTGCAGTGGAATCATAAAAGCTGATATTCCCTAATTTATCGCTCATGCCGAAATAAGTGACCATTGCATAAGCCTGTTTTGTTACTTTCTCCAGATCGCTTAGTGCTCCTGTGGATATCTTTTCGAAGACAAGTTGTTCGGCGGCACGTCCTCCAAGTGCGCTTGTCATTTCGTCAATAATTTGTTCGTAGGTTGTAAGCTGTCGTTCTTCAGGCAGGTACCATGCGGCGCCAAGTGCTTTACCTCGCGGGATAATAGTTACTTTAACGAGTGGGCTTGAGTGTTCGAGAAGCCAGCTTACTGTTGCATGTCCGGCCTCATGATAAGCAATTGTCCTTTTCTCATCCTGAGAGATTATCTTGTTTTTCTTTTCCAGTCCACCAACTATCCTGTCAATAGCATCTATGAAATCCTGTTTTTCGACGACAGTTTTATTTCTCCTGGCTGCGATAAGTGCTGCCTCATTGCACACATTTGCTATATCGGCGCCTGAAAATCCAGGTGTCTGCCGTGCCAGAAAGCTTATATCTATGGTTTTATCCAGCTTAAGTGGACGGAGATGAACCTTGAATATTGCTTCTCTTTCTTTCAGGTCTGGCAGTTCGATGTAAATCTGTCTGTCGAACCGGCCGGGGCGGAGAAGTGCTCTGTCGAGAATATCTGCACGGTTTGTGGCAGCAAGGATGATGACACCTGAATTTGTACTGAAACCATCCATTTCAGTAAGAAGCTGGTTAAGAGTATTTTCCCTTTCATCGTTGGCTCCAAAATTGGGATTACGACCTCGTGCTCTACCCACTGCATCTATTTCATCAATAAACACTATACATGGAGCTTTTTCCTTTGCCTGCTTAAAAAGATCTCTTACTCTCAAAGCTCCCACTCCAACAAACATCTCGACGAAATCAGAACCTGACAGTGACAGGAAAGGCACATTAGCCTCGCCTGCCACAGCTTTTGCAAGAAGAGTCTTGCCTGTTCCCGGCGGACCAATCAAAAGAGCTCCTTTTGGAATTTTGCCGCCGAGATGAGTATATTTCTTCGGATTTTTAAGAAAATCCACTATTTCCATCACTTCCATCTTAGCTTCCTCGAGCCCGGCTACATCGGTGAAATTTATTTTCACATTAGTATCCTTATCGAAAATCTGTGCTTTCGATTTGCCGACACTGAATATTCCGCCCGCACCTCCTCCGGCACCGCTTGCCATTCTTCTCATAACATAGAACCACAACATGAGAAGAATTATGAAAGGTAGCAGCCATCCGAGCAATTCACCGAAGTAATTCTTTCGGTTTATGTATTCGGGGTAAAGCATTTCAGTATCGGAATATCCTGCGGATTTCTCTGTTTCTGATAAAAATGTTTCGAATCTGCTAAGGTCGCCTATAGTATATATATATTGAGGTTTGGGGGCAGAAAGTCCGTTAGAATTGGCATTTCTTGCGGCCTTCTCATGCCGCCCCGACTCGAGAGCTTCTTTTTTAAGGTAAATTTCAGCGTGATCTTTATTGACAACCACAATTTTTTCTATATCACGGGCATAAATCATTTCCCTTAGTTTCCCGGTATTGACCTTCTCAACCGTTTTTCCGCCGTATAAAAGCTGAAAAAGAATTATAGAAAGCGCAATAATTGCAAAAATCCAGTTGGAATTAAACCTGGGTTTCTGATTTTTCTCATTTGGCCTGCCCTGATTCTGATTATTATTTTTTTCTTCTGCCATAAATTATTTTCCTTTTACTATATCTTCCATTTTTTTAATCTCCGCATCGGCCCATAATGATTCAAGGCTGTAAAAACTCCTGTATCTTTCCTGAAAAATATGAACGACTACATCAATATAATCAAGCAATACCCAGAAACAGTTTTCAAGCCCTTCCACATGTGCCGGTTTTTCACCTGCTTCCTTCCACACTATATCTTCCACTGAACTGGTTATCGAATCAACCTGCGTCACCGAATTACCATGACATATAACAAAATAATCCGTTATTCTGTTTTCGAAATTTCTCAAATCAATTTTAACTACATCATGCCCTTTTTTTTCAAAGATTCCTTTCACGATACAATCTATAAGCAATTCTGTCCCATCAGGTTTTTCTTTCATTAATAAATTATAGTTTTTTATTTAAATGCAAAAATACAAACAATTATCAGTATTTTTGTATTTGCCGGTTACTTTTTACATAACACTGACATCAAATTAAAAATACTGTTTAAAAAAGCTTTACTAATTTTTTTCAATCATGATTATAGGCTCAAGAAAACTCTATTTTGAGAGGCTTTCATCAACCAATACTCATGCCTCTGCTATGCTGAGGAAAAGCAAAGTACAGGAAGGCACTGTCATTTATACGGGCTTTCAGACTGCAGGCCGTGGTCAGGGGCAAAACAGGTGGGAAAGTGAAAAAGATAAAAACCTTCTGATGAGCATTGTTCTTTATCCTTCGGTAATAAGAGCCGAAAAACAATTTCTCCTCTCAAAGGTAATTTCACTCGGCATAAAAGATTTCCTGATTAATTATGTTGGCGAAGTATCTATTAAATGGCCGAACGACATCTTTATAAGAAATGACAAAATTGCAGGAATACTGATTGAAAATTCCATAATAAGGAATGAGATTGACCATACTATTGCAGGTATTGGCCTGAACATCAATCAGGAACATTTCCCAAAAGAACTGACAAATGCCACTTCTATGAAAATTCTTACAGGCAGGGATTACAACCTCGGGCAATGCCTCGAAGAATTATCTGAAAAACTCGATGCAAGATACAAACTGCTTCTTTATAATCGCATCAACAGAATTGACGACGATTATAAATTATCGCTCTACAGATTTGATCAGTTTACAGAGTTCCGCGACAGCAGAGGCTTATTCGAAGGTAAGATAATCTCCGTCACCGATTCGGGCAGAATACAGATCGAAGACCGTAAAAGCAGAATATATGAATATGGCTTCAGGGAAGTGGATTTTCTCTGATTATTCCTTCCTGCCAACCGGAAAAACTTTCAATCTCGGCTGCAAGTGCTTCCAGAAAACGATCAGTTCCGGATGATATAATCATATTAGTAATTGTATCCGTTTCGGTAATAAGTGTAAGAAATACACTGCATAAATTATCCTCGCTTCCCGTAATCGAAACTTCGAGTATGAAATCAATCTTCGATATTGCGTTCCCCGAAAAAACTACTTTCGAAAACGGTATTTTTTCTGTTATTTCAATATTGACTGTACCGAGCGACATCACATTCAATGTGCCCAGATTCTCCGAAGATTCCCAGCCTCCCTTAAAATTTGGAGGAATAAACCGCTCGAAATTTCTCAAATCGGCAATGGAATCATAGAAAATTTCAGAACTGCATTTTGCAATTGCTGATTTACTGGTTATTTTCTTCATAGGCATTCTTACAATTCGGACATTTCATTTCTCCACTTCTTAAGCACTTCCATTTCAGCTTCGCTTATATATCCTTTCCCTAGTGCAGTTTCAATAAGCGCATTATAATCGCACAAAGTATGGAGTTCACAATTTTCGTCCGAGAATTTTTTATAAGCTTTCTGAAAGCCGTAGGTGAATATAGCTATCATTCCACGCACAATGCATCCCTCATCCCGCAGCGCCTTTACTGCACCGAGGCTTGTTCCGCCTGTGGAAATAAGGTCTTCAATTACAACTACTTTCTGCCCCTTTTCAAAATACCCCTCGATGCGGTTGCCGAGACCATGATTCTTTGCTTCGGAACGAACGTAAATGAACGGCAGGTTCATCTTTTCCGCAACAAGCACTCCATGTGCAATTGCACCAGTGGCAATACCTGCAATGACTTGTACATCAGGATAATATGTTTTTACTGCATCGGTAAAGGCGTCGCGTATGAAGCTTCTCACTTCAGGGAACGACAGAATTTTCCGGTTATCGCAATAAATAGGAGCTTTCAGTCCCGAAGCCCAGGTAAAAGGATTTGACGGTTGTAATTTTATTGCGTTAATTTGTAATAAATATCCGGCAATTTCTTTTGAAACATTTCTCATATGGCAATATATAAAGTCTATTTCGAAAACCGGTTCATTCTTATCAGTCCTGAACCCGACCGCATGCAAAAATACAGCTTATTTCACAAATTCAGCACAACTTCTGAACTTTATAAGCTGATAGAAAAATTTCAGAATGACCGAAGCATTACCTCAGTTAATATCTTCGGGCCCGACATAAAACACATCTGGAAAATATTCAGGATTAATTTCACCGAAGTACAGGCAGCCGGAGGGCTTATAAAGCACACTTCCGGCAGGTATCTCTTTATAAAGAAAAGAGGAAAATGGGATCTTCCTAAAGGACACATGGATAAGGACGAAACGCCCGAAGAGTGTGCAATCAGGGAAGTTGAGGAAGAGTGCGGCATAAAGGGTCATAAAATAATCAAACCTCTCGGGCCGACATGGCATTCTTACACTCAGGAAGGAATAACTTATCTAAAAAAAACCGAATGGTTTTTGATGGCTTACGACGGCGAAATGATAACGCAACCCGAAAAAAAGGAAGGTATCACCGAGGTCGCATGGCTTATGCCCGAAGAGGTTTCCAGAATAAGATCAGAAATATGGCTCTCTCTGGCTGACATGATAAACAAAGTCATTCTGATGCAATAAAAATTGTATATATTACAACCGACAACGGTTATTCAATTATCTTCATTTGTTATATAATCCGACAGCTTTATAGATGAAGGCACGAACTGTGAGGCGTCGCCTCCGCTTCTGATAATATCCCTTACTATTGTCGAGTTTACAGGGGAATGTTCGGGTATGGTAAGGATGAAAACCGACTCGATTTCAGGAGCCATAGCCTTGTTCACCTGGGCAATTGCACGTTCGAATTCAAAATCGGCGGCGGTGCGTAGCCCTCTCAATATGAATTTCGAATTATTTCTCCTGCAATAATCAACCGTGAGCCCTTCATAATGGTCAACCATAATCCTCGGCTCATTCCGGAAAACTTCCGAAATCATTTTTTTTCTTGTCTCAACTGAAAAGAGATTCTTTTTGAGGTCATTTGCTCCAACAGCAATAATTATTTCATCAAAAATAGACAGGGCGCGTTTTACGATGCCTTCGTGCCCTATCGTAAAAGGGTCGAACGATCCTGGAAAAACTGCAATTTTTTTCATTGCCTATTCAAAAGTTATTTTTTTAGGATTCTTTACTTGCTGTTTCAAAAGGGTTATATCAAGAGCTTCCATTATAGTATCAATATAATGAAAATTCAGTCCTTTAAGGTACGATTTATCTATTGCTTCCACATCAAAGCGGTTTTCCGATGAAAGGACTATCTCTCTTATGTTTGCTCTTCTGGCGGCAAGTATTTTTTCCTTAATCCCTCCCACCGGAAGCACTTTACCACGGAGTGTAATCTCGCCTGTCATAGCCAGATATTTCTTCACTTTTCGTTGTGTGAAAGCAGAAGCTATTGAAGCGGCCATAGTCAGTCCTGCCGACGGTCCATCCTTAGGAATTGCTCCTTCCGGAACATGAATATGAATATTCCATTTTTCGGCAAAATTATCGGGCAACCCAAGAAGGTCGGCATTGGCTTTAAGATATTCGAGCGCTATGATCGCCGATTCCTTCATTACATCGCCAAGGTTTCCGGTAAGTGTAAGCTTGCCGGTTCCCCTGCTCAGGCTCGTTTCGACGAAAAGAATTTCACCTCCTGCGGCAGTCCATGCCAGGCCTGTTACAACGCCTGCCTGTTCATTTACGGTATAAATATCGCGGGTATATTTCGGAGGTCCGAGGATTTCAACCAGGTCGTCTTCTGAAATCTCAGCATCGAACTGAGTATATGAGGCTATTTCTTTAGCTCTTACTCTTACTATTTTGGCAATTTTCTTATCAAGTTCTCTTACTCCCGATTCCCTCGTATAATTGTCAATCAGCATCCCCATTATTTTCTTGCTTATTTTCAGTTCATCTGATTTCACTCCGTGATTATTCAGTTGTTTTGGAAGAAGGTGCCTGAGGGCGATCTCCACCTTTTCCTCGGGAAGATAGCCGTTTATTTCTATCAGTTCCATTCTGTCGCGCAGGGCGGGGCTTATTGTAGCGACGGTATTTGCAGTGGCAATAAACAAAACCTTCGAGAGGTCATATTCCATCTCGAGGAAGTTGTCGTAAAATGTGCTGTTCTGTTCAGGGTCGAGAACCTCAAGAAGAGCCGAAGAAGGATCTCCCCTGAAATCCTGTCCGACTTTATCCACCTCATCGAGAATAAATACCGGATTGGACGAGCTTGCCCGCTTAATATTCTGAACAATACGTCCGGGCATTGCTCCTATGTATGTCTTCCTGTGCCCTCTTATTTCGGCTTCATCATGCAATCCGCCCAGCGACATTCTTACATATTTTCGTCCGAGGGCTTTTGCAACCGAACGTCCGAGAGATGTTTTGCCCACGCCCGGAGGACCGTAAAGGCACAAAATCGGAGATTTCAGATCGCCCTTCAGTTTCAGGACTGCAAGATGTTCGAGTATCCTTTCTTTGACTTCTTCGAGGCCGAAGTGATCTTCATCCAGCACTTTCCTTGCATTGGCAAGGTCGAGATTATCATTTGTATATTCTCCCCATGGCAGTTCAAGCAAAGTCTGAATATAATTTATCTGAACCGAATACTCTGCTGCAGCAGGATTGAGCCGTTGCAATTTTTCTAATTCCTTTTCGAAAGTTTTTTTGACCTCTGCCGTCCACTTCTTCTGCTCTCCTTTCTTTCTGAACTCTTCTATCTCTTTTTCTATAGGGCTTCCTCCAAGCTCATTCTGGATGGTTTTAAGTTGCTGATGAAGAAGAAATTCTTTCTGTTGCTGCTCGATATCGCTTTTAATCTTCATCTGAAGCTCACTTTTCAGTTCGAGTATCTGAACTTCCTGAATCAGAAATTCGAGAAGCATATAGCCCCTGTCTCGCATATTATCGACTTCCAGAAGATTCTGCTTGTCCTGTATCTTAATGTCGGTATTCGAACATATAAAGTTTATAAGATAGTAACTGTTTTCAATGTTTTTAATTGCAAAAGCAGCATCAGGGGCAATATTGGGATTGAGCTTTATTATTTTGACAGACAAATCCTTAAGGGAACCTATTATAGTTTCGAATTCCTTGCTTGCAGGATCGGGTTTGATTTCAGGCGCGGGTTTGATCTTTGCCATAAAATAGGGATCTTCCGATACGAAGGCCTCGAGTTTTATTCTTTTCCTTCCCTGAATAATTGCAGTAGTCGATCCGTCGGGCATCTCGAGAAGTTTAATTACCTGCCCGCAAGTGCCTACATTATGAAGGTCTTCATATTTCGGGTTTTCTATGTCAGGATCCTTTTGAGCTACGGTGACGACAACTTTATCTGTCCGGTAAACATCCCTGATAAGTTGTATCGAGCGAGGACGCGTAATTGATATGGGCAGTACAACGCCCGGAAACAGCACAGTGTTTCGGAGTGAAAGCACAGGAACAACCTCGGGCAACTCAATATTTTCCAGTTCCTTGTCGTCACCATCCGTAATAATGGGTATTATCTCTCCTTCCCCGTTAACAATTTCCTGAAAAAAAATCCCCGAAATTATAGGCTTACTCTGCTTTTGGTCCATAAATAAAATAAAATAATAAAATTACATAAAAATCACTTACCTTATTCCGCCAGGATAAGACTTTCAACAAAGAAGCATAAGTAAATATCATTCAAAAAAAGGGCTGAATTACCAGCCCTTTTTTATTTTATTCAACTTATTTCTTTTTTGAAAGGTGGTTTTTATAGCGGTTCATATATTTATCAACACGCCCGGCTGTGTCAACAAGCTTCATCTTGCCTGTATAAAAGGGATGCGATGTATTCGAAATTTCAAGTTTTATGAGCGGATATTCATTGCCATCCTCCCATTTAATCGTATCCTTCGAAGGAGCTGTTGATTTTCCCAGGAATGCATAACCGTTCGACATATCCTGAAATACAACAAACCTGTAATTGGAAGGATGTATATCTTTTTTCATATTACAATTAATTTTTAAGATCAGAAATCGGGTTGCAAATTTACTTAATAAATTTCAAATTACAATTTATTTTGAAATTATTTTTGCATCTTCTTGTTTCTCTTGCTTTTCCTGTTTTTCTTTGAGCTTTCCTGCTATTTCTTCTTTATATCTGACGAAAAGAATGTTTTTATTTATCATATACCTGTAGGTGTAATGTGTCTTTGCTTTTTTTCCTCCGAGAGCTTCAAAAATAGCAATCATTTTTGGATTATAATCGCCAACCCATGATAGTTCCAGCTCTTTATACCATTTTTTTCTCTTAAACACATTATAAATATTCAGAAATATTGCCGATTCTATTCCGCTGTTCTGGTGGGAAGGGTTTACTCCGCCCACAAGGGCTCTTACCCTTGTCATCTTATGTGTTGCCTTGAACCACACAAAGCGAAGTATGTTCCATAAGTTGAGTTTGCCATTGAAGTATTTGATAATCTGGTTAATATCCGGAAACAGAATAAAGAAAGATACAGGTTTGTCTTTGTAATATGCAAACCATATCAGTTCCTCGTCTATGAAAGATTTTGCTTTCTTTATAGTTTCTTTCAGGGCTGAAGGATCGAGCGGAGTAAAATCTTCCTTGAATACCGACCAGGTTGAGTTATATATATCTATAAGGTCGTTTATATAGCGATCGCTGTTTTTAAATTCGAAATGTCTGAAAGAATATCCCGGACGTTTTGAAATCCATTCCGCTATTTTCATCATTCTTTCGGGGAACCATGCAATTTCATTATCGGACCTGCGAACCTCACAATGATAGGAATATTGTTCAAAATATTTCTGAAATCCATATTCCTCAAAAAACTCCCGATAATACTTCTTATTATATGGCATTCCGAATCCCTGCTGCATAAATCCTTCGACGAGCAGACCCCAGTTTACATAATTTTCACCTAAATTTATGGGTGCATCCATTGCTTCCATTCCCCGTTGGGCAAGCCATTCTTTTGCAGTATCAAAGAGTTTAAATGCCGCATCCCGGTTGTCAGTCACTTCGAAAAAACCTGCACCGCCCGTTGGCTGACTATTTGCCTTTGACCGTACATAATCAATAAAAGCGGCAATACGACCCACAACTTTCCCCTTATCATCGCACAAAATCCACCTTGTTGCCTCACCATGACTAAAAACCGGATTTCTTATGGGATCGAATACTGATTCCGTTTCGCTGTCGAGAGGACAAACCCAGTAGGGATCGCCTTTATATAATTCCTTCGGAAAATCCAGAAATGCCTTTTTATCTGACTTTGTCTTTACTTCAATGGCTTTGAAATCCATATCACAAGAATTTGTTCAATACATTATAATTCTGTCTGTCGGAGAATAACCACGACGATTGTGCAAATATATGGAAATATTTTTCCTTCCTGCCTTAAAGATTTACTGTATGTCAATTATTCTATGGTCAATCAGGACAAACAGTATTACTATCAGCAATGAATAAATTATATATACTTTAAGAGGGATATACTCCTGAGGCTTTATTTTCATTTTTGCCCATACATACCATATAAGAAAGATTTTTTCTATACAATAAACGATGAAAGTGGCAAGAGCAACTCCTACGGTTCCATACGGACCAATAAGCAAAAGGCTGAGCGGGATATTTACGGCAAGTTCTATTATGGCTGCAAAAAGTGTTATTTGTGTTTTTCTCCTTCCAACAATAATGGTTTGTGGAAAAACAAGCCTCGGAATAATCAGTAGAAGATAAATAAGAAAAATATCGGCGCTTCTCACAAACTCGGGAGTAAAGAGCCTCGGGAAAAGCCATCTGGTAAAAAGCATCACCACCATACTCGAAGGAAAGAGCAGATGCATCAACCTTTCAGACCTGAACTTTAACTTTGCAAGTGCCTCTTTCATTCTTGTTCTTGTCGAGAACTCGGGAAGCATCGCATTACTGAGCCCGGTAGCAAGCATCAACACAAGAGGAAATTCCTTTGCACCATACCTGAAATGTGCAAAGACCTCAGGACTCTTATAATAAGCCGATACAATTATTCCGTCAATATACTGGGCCGACCCGCTTATGAGGGAAGTTAATATGAGAGGCAGTCCTAAATAGAGATGCTCCTTCATAAATTCGACCGAGATTTTCATTTCGCTATATCGCCTTAGCAGGACAATAAGCCATATCCATCTAATAACAGTTATAAAAAGAAGACCATAGAACGACCAGATTAATTCTTTACCTGCAATTATGGGCGCCAAAACAAGGATGAGTTGTATAATAAAAGTGTAAAGACCATACTGGACTATTCTTGAAGCTTTGTTATTCAGAAGGTATATGTATTCAATCAGGCAGACAGGGTTGCTAAGAAGAATGTATATAAGCAGCAGTTTAATGTATGTATCATTGCCTGAAAACCCGAAAATTGAAATCTTGTTTCTTATTGAAACACCAATCAGAAAAAATAACAGACTAAACAGGCAAAGGAGTATAAATGCATTGAATATTTCAGGTGATTTCCCCTCGGTATTTTCCCCGACTCTCCTGTAAGTGCGGTTTCTGTGATACATGGGCAGAAGCGACTGTATTATCCCTGTTACCCAGAAAAAACTTAAAAGGCTGGCAATGAAAAGAAACATTTCCCATTCCCCTATTTCAGCCTTTGTAAGATAGCTTTTTGTAAATACAATACTTATAATAATTAGGCTTATAAAAAAAACTTTTATTGTCAGGA
>CAZIRN010000026.1:0-17238 GCA_964541495.1 uncultured Rikenella sp.
TTTTCAGGGTATCTATGATATAATCTTTTTTCTTTTCTGTTTCCTGCATCTTTAACAGTTTAATAGATAATAAATATCTAAGTTATAAATAATAAATGAAATAAAAAAGCTGCGAAATTAAACACTGTCAAAATTAATATATTAAACGAGAAAATTAAGGCGTATTGTATATAGTATTGCCGGTTAATATGCAACTGCAAACAATACTCGTCTCGAAGAAGGTTTTCCGGAATATATGCACTTTCCTTTTTCCTCAGGAGAATCGAAGGGAATACATCTGATAGTGGCTTTTGTTTCCTCCTTGATTTTCGCTTCGGTCTCGGGCGTTCCATCCCAGTGAGCCATAATAAATCCGCCTTTTTCAGCAATTATTGATTTGAACTCTTCCCACGAATCGGTGTAATATGTATTTCCTTCTCTGAAGCGAAGAGCCTTTTTGTAGATATTTGCCTGTATATCTTCAAGAAGCCATTTAACATGTTCTTTTATTTTCTCTGAAGGAATTGTTTCCTTAGCAAGAGTGTCTCTTCTGAATATTTCGACGGTATTGTGTTTTATGTCTCTCGGTCCGATTGCAATTCTTACAGGAACACCTTTCAGTTCATAATCGGCAAATTTCCAGCCTGGTGTTTGTGTGTCTCTTGTGTCGTATTTAACATTTATCCCGTCAGCTTCAAGGTCGGCTTTAATTTTTTCTGCTGCAGAAGAAATTTTGTCGAGGTCGGAACCGGTTTTGTAGATAGGGATGATTATTACCTGCAGAGGTGCAAGTTCCGGAGGAATTACAAGGCCGTGATTATCGGAATGAGCCATTACGAGTGCTCCCATAAGCCTTGTAGATACACCCCATGATGTAGCCCAGACGTAGTCGAGTTTTCCGTTCTGGTCGGTAAATTTAACGTCGAAGGCTTTTGCGAAATTCTGTCCGAGGAAATGGCTTGTGCCCGCCTGAAGGGCTTTCCCGTCCTGCATCAGTGCTTCTATTGCCATTGTTTCAATAGCTCCTGCAAAACGTTCGCTTTCGGTCTTATACCCTTTGAATACTGGAATAGCCATGGAGTTTTCCACGAAACTTGCATATACATCAACCATTTTTCTTGCTTCTTCCATAGCTTCTTCAGCCGTTGCATGTGCAGTATGACCTTCCTGCCAGAGGAATTCCGAAGTCCGGAGAAAAAGTCTTGTCCGCATTTCCCATCTGACGACATTTGCCCACTGGTTTATCAATATAGGCAGGTCGCGGTACGATTTAATCCAGTTTTTATAAGAATTCCATATTATTGTTTCGGATGTAGGCCTAATAATCAGTTCTTCTTCCAGTTTGGCATCAGGGTCAACAATAATGCCTTTACCCGAATCATCGTTCTTTAAGCGATAATGTGTGACAACGGCACACTCTTTGGCAAAACCTTCAACATGTGCTGCTTCACGACTGAAAAATGATTTTGGAATAAAAAGAGGAAAATATGCATTGACATGGCCTGTAGCTTTGAAAAGACGGTCGAGCCCAGCCTGTATCTTTTCCCATATAGCATATCCGTAAGGTTTAATAACCATACAACCTCTGACTACTGAGTTTTCAGCCAGGTCCGATTTGATTACCAGATCGTTATACCATTGCGCATAATTTTCTTCTTTGTTAGTTAAAAACTTAGCCATTTTTTGGTATAGTATTTGTTTAATTTATAATTAAAAGATAGATTTCGCAAAAATAGGTAAAACTCTAATAAAAATAATAGCCGGGAGGTTCATCATGAAAACAAAAGTTTACATAGGAATTTTGGGAGCACTTCTGATCCCGGGGATGTCAGCCAATGCTCAGTGGGCTGATGCCGGCAACTACAGAAATAATGATGCAGGAATAGTAATAAACAATTATTATGACTATGACTATGATTTTTATTACTCGTCCAGAATAAAAAGGTTTCATAGGCCTTATGCTACCTTCAGTTATTATTCTCCCGTTTTTACAGATGTGTTCTGGTACACATACCAGCCTTTTACCTGGGGTATGACCATATATGGCGGTGGAAGAATAGGAATCGGCATATCATATAATTATCCTTTATATTACAGCTACTTTTGGGATTACCCGTGGTATTACGATTCATATTACATTAATTATTATCCTGTTTATTATAGCTGGTATTCACCCATAGTTGTAAATGTAAGAATAGGTAACAGATGGTCTGATCCATGGCACGGTTATCATATCAGAAACCGCTGGTATAACGACTACCGGCCTGTTTATAACACTTATAATTATTATTACACTACATCGGGCAGAAGCGACGGCCTTAATGTCTCAAGAAGAATAACTCCTTCGACAACCTCTTCAACTGTAAATACTAATACTGTAAATACTAATACTGTAAATCGGAGAGAGGGAGGAGCAGTACAGACATCGGGAAGGTCACAGGACAACACTGGCGGTGGTGAAGGCAGAACCGGCAAGCCTGCAAATAATCGAATTCATCAGGGTGATCAGGGTAATAATAACAGTCTGAACCCCGGAAATACCGAAAATGTGAACAGAAGAGTGAATTCGGGTAATAATACGGGAGTTGGGAATCGCAATAATAATAATAATAATAGCAACAATAATAACAATAACAATAATAGTAGCAAGCGGCAGGTTGATCAGGGCCAGAGCCAAAGTCAGGGGAATGTAAGGCCGGCAATTACAAGTAGGCCTCAGACAGGAGCACGTGAAGTATCGAATGCACAACAGAATCAGGTAAATAAGTCAAGTTCGGGCCGACCTTCATCGGGTTCAGGGAATGTCCGTACACAGTCAGGAAACAGAACAAATGTTGCGCCTCAAACCAGGCAGTCGGCTCCTTCACGCAATGCAGTAAGGCAGTCATCGCGGCAGTCAGGTAATGCCTCTTCAAGCGTAAGATCTGCTCCTGCGAAATCAAAAAGCTCATCATCGGCCAAATCGGAAAGTAAATCTTCATCCCGCAAAAGCGATTCTTCGGAAAGCTCTTCTTCGAGAAGAAAATAGTAATATTGTATAAAAAATAAGATTACTTTTGATATAATTTTGTTTTTAAAAATTATAGAAATTAAAAATAGTACATGAAATATTTTAATTTGTAATTAAGTAAAATGCTTTATTTTGGTATAAATTTTGTGCTTATATTATTTGTAAAAAATACTGGGGGATAAAATGAAAGCAACGATTTACACAATGGTTTTGGCAATGCTACTGATTAGCGCGTGTTCTACAAGCAGCAGGCTGGTCAAAAGCGAATATGATGACCTTTATTATCTGCCTTCTGACAGGCCTTCTGTAAACAAAAAGGTTGCAAGCCGCGATATGCCATCAAATTTGCCGCAGGATCAGTATTATGACAATATTTATTCTGCCGACACACTGATAGCAGAAAAGTATAATGAAAATGTGGATTTCAGTAATTCGTCGTTCTACAATAAAGACAACAGCTCATTCGAATATGCGGACGACTGGTCATACTCAAACAGACTGAGAAGGTTCTACGGCAACTATTTTGATCCGTACTGGAGAGATCCATTCATTTATAGCTGGAATATGTATCCGTGGAGTTATTATAACTATTATGATCCATTTTGGGGAAGCATTTATGATCCCTTCTACGGAGGGTACTATGGAGGCTTGTATGGTGGATTATATGGTGGATTATATGGCGGTTTAACGGCTTCATGGTATTATCCCTTCAGTTCTTTATATTCTTATTATTATTTGCCTTCATATCGTTTTTATTATAACAATGGTGATGTTGATTATAGTTCCTCTTCAATTGGCCGGCGTGAAAGATACAGCACTACAAGCAGAACTTATTCGACGATCCCCTCGAGAGGAAGTGCCTCTTCTGATTATGTTTATCCATTAGGATCAAGAAGAGCGTCAGGGGCATCAACCGATTTAACAAGCACTGAAAGAAGAACTGGTTCGACATACAGTACCGCACGGCAGAATTCAACCGGTACATCAGGTCTGTCACAGGAACGGCGCGATGTTTCATCTGTAACAAAAAGTGCCACAACACGTCCTGAATATAATCAGTCGTCCCGCACATATACACCAACATATTCTAATCCAAGAATGAGCGAGCGTCCGTCATATAACAACACGAGAATTTCGACCGAATCATATAAACGAAACACACAGAATGATGTAAAAAGTGGCAATATAAATAATTACAGATCAAATCCCGATAATTTCAACGCTGTTGAAAGGAGAAGTTCTTCATATTCAACAGGGCAGGTACGTTCTTCCACCCCATCGAATACAGGTAACTATTCCATTCCTGACAGAAGAAGTTTCGGTAGCGGATCGCCGTCAATATCGTCTGAAAGGAGATCGGGCGGAATTGATATGTCGTCATCCCGTAGTATATCAGGCTCAATGGGCGGAGGTTCGATAGGAGGTTCCTCATCGGGTGGCGGTTCGTCATCAAGTGGTGGTTCATCATCAGGTTCATCTGGAGGTGGAGTATCAACCGGAAGCAGAAGATAATTATGCTCATTAAAATATTACCTAAATTTTCATTCTGTTAGGAATGAGTGGGATAACTATATAAAATTCAAAAAAATGAAAAAAAGATTATTGATCATATCAGCTTCATTAGGATTGATAATTTCCGGTTACTCACAAAATCTTGATGATGCTCTGCGCTATTCGAGGAATTTTTACTTCGGAACAGCCAGATATACCGCAATGGGCGGGGCATTTACTTCACTCGGCGCCGACCTTTCGGCAATCAGTTTGAATCCTGCAGGCACGGGTATGTTCAAATCATTCGAAATATCATTTACCCCAAACCTTATGTATAATAATACAACTTCAGTATTCAACTCCACAAGTTCGGACGATCTAAAATATCACTTCGGAATCAACCAGATTGGAATAGCTTCATCAATAATTTCCAATGATGAATCGTCGGGGCTTGTGAACTTCAATATTGCATATTCGTGGAACAGAACTAACAACTTCAACGAAAATATCACAATTAAGGGAATAAGTGATAACAGTTCTATGGCTGATTACTGGGCCCGATCATCGGAAGGTATTTATTACAAAGACCTGATCGGATCGGCAGGTATAGCTTATGATGCATGGGTAATGGATACTATAACAGGTTCGGGAGGTAAACTTTATGGCACCATTTTTTCAAATTACGGAGATAGCAACCCTGTTTACGGACAAACAATAAGAAGACTTATAGCAAATGAAGGATACAGCGGAGAACATGCAATATCGGTCGGAGCCAATTTCTCGGACAAGTATTTTCTGGGTATGACCCTGTCAATAGATCAACTCAGTTATACAGGTCATTATGAACACCTCGAAGCAGATTATGATAACGTTATTCCTGACTTTAAAAATTTTACATACACCGACCATTTTGAAGCGTCAGGAACAGGTTATACATTTAAGCTTGGAGGTATTTTCAGACCAATTGAAATGTTGCGGATTGGTGTTGCTTTTCATTCACCGACGGTTTACAGGATAAGGGAATATTTTTATGACGAAATATCTTCTAATTTTGACAATGACGACAGGTATCAGAATAACAATGAGCCTTACCGTTATTCTTACACTCTTACAACCCCTTTCAGGGCTATGGCCGGAATATCGTATCAATTCGGTAAAAGAGGCATAGTAAGCGCAGATTATGAATTTACCGATTATTCCATGGCTAGATTCAGCCGTGCAAGTGATGACTACAATTACTATAATGAAAACGAATCTATAAAAAATGCTCTGAAAGCAGCTTCGAATATCAAAATTGGAGGTGAATACAGAATTGAATCTTTTTATTTCAGAGGCGGCTTCGGTTATTACGGCAGCGCTTATGAAAAAGATGAGATGAACAAAAACTTGTCATATACATCCCTGTCATTAGGGCTTGGATTTCGTCAGCAGAATTTCTATTTCGACCTTGCATTTGCCAACCTGTCGAGTACCATGAAATATCTTATGTACGACGATGCTCCTTATCTTAAGGAGGCCAAAATTAAAACAAACAGAAACAATTTTTCGGCTACAATCGGATTAAAATTCTGAATGCAACGAAAGTCCAGCTACATTATTTCAGGCAGATAATTTGATGCATCTGGCCCGGTATTGAAAATCAGATCGAGTGAACTTAAACCGGGAATGAAATCATATCTATCGGAGAATACCTGCTGATAACTTTTGAAACGGAACATGCTGTTCATGCCTTTGTTTTTTGGATTGATGAAATATCTTAAATCAGGGCTGTCATTTCTGACGGGCTCGAACAGAGTCGAGTAAGAAACATTCATTTTGATTTTCATCATTTCACATATCGCCGTTAATGAATCCATATTCAAATCGAGGAGGAACCGGTGGTTTTTATTTATTATTTTTTCGATTTCATCAAAGAAATAATTGAAAAATGGTGAGGCACTGTATGAAGAGATGATGCCCCTGAGATGTACTTTCTGCCATCTCTTCGAATAATCAATTTTAATGTCTCTGATTTTTATTTTGTGCAAGCTTCCTCCAATTACTGGAACCGAGAGGGCAATAGGACCATTTGCTGTAAGGATATAACATCTGTTTCTATAGGTTTGTTTTATGTAGTTCTCTTCTTTCTCTATAATAATTCTTTCCGCGTTTGCAGCAAGGGCTATATAATGAGTAGGAGGGAAGTATGCTGTCGAGAGTAATAAAGGGGTGCTCATTTCAGCTTGTTTATCATGCTTGCAGAGAATCCGGCACCGAAACCGTTGTCAATATTAACAACAGTCACGCCTGCAGCACAACTTGTAAGCATTGCCAGCAGGGAAGATATTCCACCGAAGTTGGCACCATAACCCATACTTGTAGGCACTGCAATAACCGGTTTATCCACCAGACCGCCGACAACTGAGGCCAGAGCGCCTTCCATACCTGCAATTACTATAACCACGCGGCATTTTTTTATTTCAGGAAGCTTGTCAACAAGCCTGTGAATGCCTGCAACACCTGCATCGTAAATTCTCACAACATTGTTTCCCAGAAGTTCGGCAGTTACAGCAGCCTCTTCAGCCACAGGAATATCTGATGTGCCTGCAGTTATTACAGCAATCGGAGCATCGGATCGTTCAGGCTCTTTTTTCTTTATACTAATGATTTTTGCCTCTTCATAGTAAACCGCTTGAGGAATAATGCTTTTCACTGCGTCGTACATTTCTTTCGAAGCTCTTGTGCCCAATACATTGTTTTCATGCCCTGCAAGAACTCTGAAAATTTCTTTAACTTGTTTTATCGTTTTCCCGGCACAATAAATGATTTCGGGATATCCTGTGCGTATTTCCCTTTGAAGGTCGAGTTTTGCAAAGCCCAGATCAGCATAAGGGAAGTACTTTAGAATTTCAAGGGCTTCACTTACGCTTTTCTTCCCTGACCTGACTTCATTCAAAAGATTCTCAATTTCTTTTATCGTCATTCTAATATATGATAAAATTTATCCCTGGCAGGAAAATATATAGTTCTTAATTAATTTAAATCCATACTGCCCGGCCGGTAGCCTTCGAGGTCCAAAGATACATACCTGAATCCAATTTCCTTTAGCTTTTTTACCACGTCTATCCTTTCAGGCTCATTTACAAACTTATTCATAAAGCCTGGTAAACATTCGAGTCGGGCGATATCTCCGTGCATTCTGACTCTTGTTCCGAAGAAACCTTTCTCAAAAAGGAAATTCTCAGCCTCTTCGATCATTTTTATCTCTTTTTCCTTAATAGTTGTATTATAAGGCAGTCTTGTAAGAAGACATGTCATTGCAGGTTTATTCCATACCGGTAGCCCTTCTTTTTTAGCGGCTTTCCTTATGTCATCTTTTGTAAGTCCTGCTTCAGCAAGCGGACTTATTACTGAAAGTTCCGAATTAGCTTTAAGTCCGGGCCTGTCACTTTTTAAATCGTCTGCATTCGAACCGTCGGCAACATACCGGTAATTATTCTGAATGGCAAATTCAATCAAGTGCCCGAAGAGATGCTTTTTGCAGAGATAACATCTTCCGGGCGGGTTATTTCTGATTATTTCCGGAAATTCAATATCCAGAATATGATGTTCGATGCCGTATTTTTTACAGAAATCAATTGCCCCGTTTATATCAATAGATGGCGTATATAATGTTTTCAGGGTTACAGCCATTGTTTTCATATCTTTTATTTTCGAAGCCCTGTAAACCAGAAACGAACTATCTACACCACCGGAAAAAGCAATTACTGCAGGACTTATGCTTTTGAGTATCGAATCGAGATTTTTAAGTTTATTATTAACCATTTTATTATTTTTTTGTGAATGACTCACCCGTAAGAATATTGTATATTTCTCTTATTGGTCTTCCGGTCTCTTCGGCAATTCTTTTGCAATCTTCATATTCGGGCTTGCATGAAACTTCTTTTCCCTTGTAAAACGACCTTTTATATCTTACTTTTCCGAATACGGTATCGGCTTCGAATGTTTCTCTCGAAAGAGTTTCTTTTATAAAAGAAAAGCATCGTATCCCAAGAGTCGTTGATTCTGTAAAAAGAATTTCCATAAGTTGTCCGGCAATTTCTTTTTCGCAAATTACGCTAATAGTAGTTCCCGGCCGGCTTTTTTTCATAATGATTCCTGTGAGGAAGACATCCGATGCTCCGGCTTTAAAGAGCTTTTCAGAGATATATTCGTAAAATTCAGGATTCATGTCGTCAATAGTACATTCAATTAGCATTGCCTCATGCCCGGCGTTCGGCTGATCCTGAATCTCACCGAGAAAAACTCTGAGAAGGTTTGGCATATAAGGATGTTCTTTGTGGCCTGCGCCATAACCTGTTTTTAATATTTTGAATGGCAAAGGACGGCCGAAAACATTGCCGAGCACAGCAAGAATAGCTGCACCAGTAGGTGTGGTTGCTTCGAAATCCACCCCGTCTTTATTTACAGGAATATTCTTTAATATTTCTGCTGTTGCAGGAGCCGGAACAGGAAAAGTCCCATGGTCGCATTTTACAGTTCCACCTCCAAGCTCTATAGTTGAAACATACACCTGGTCAACCTTCAACGCATTGAAACATATTGCTGCACCGACAATGTCAATAATAGAATCTATTGCTCCAACTTCGTGAAAATGAACCTCTTTTATGTCTATTCCGTGTACTGTGGATTCTGCCTCTGCAAGCTTTGTGAATATTTTGATACTCAGGTTTTTTGTCTTGTCGTCGAGGGAAGATTTCTCGATTATTTCTAAAATATCTGAAAAATGTCTGTGCTCGTGCGCTTTTGCTTTCTGTATTACGGTTGCCTGCGTTCCTTTTAAGCCGTTTCGTCTGACAGTATTTACATCGAGTTCCCAGCCTTTAATGTTAAGTTTATCGAGTTCTTTTTTCAGATACCCTGCATCCACACCAAGGTCAATCATTGCGCCAAGGTTCATATCGCCGCTTATGCCTGAAAAACAATCGTAATATAAAATCTTCATCCTTTTGAAAATTTTACAATATTAAACAACAAAGACGAGTTAAAGTTAATCGTTTGATTGAATTAATTTAATAACAGACGGTAAACTTTAATAAAGCACCGATTCAGGTACGTTTATTTTACAGGAAAAATGTGTAATTTTTCGCGCTTATTTTTAAGAAAGAATTATTATGAAAAGAAGAGACTTCATCAGGAAATCAACAGGAGCAGGCATTGCAGCAGGTGTTGCAATAAGCTTTGGAGGATATGACAGATTATGGGGTAAACAGCCGTCTTCCACTCCTTACGATATTGTTGCAGTTATGGGCGGCAGCCCTGAAGCTATGTTCGATCTTGGAATCCAGGAACTTGGAGGAATGGGTGCCTTTGTTAAAAAAGGTCAGAAAGTTCTGGTTAAGCCTAACATAGGCTGGGACAGAACTCCGGAATTTGCCGCAACTACCAATCCTGGCCTTGTAAAAAGAATAGTCGAACACTGCCTGAAGGTGGGCGCAAAAGAAGTTTATGTTTTTGACCATACCATAGATAACTGGACAAACTGCTATAAAAATTCCGGAATAGAAAAAGCTGCAAAAGATGCAGGCGCTAAAGTTGTGCCAGGTAATTCGGAAAGTTATTACCAGGAAATAAGTATACCTGAGGCAAGAATTCTTAAAAAGGCAAAGATTCATCAGTTACTGCTCGAGGCAGATGTTTTCATAAATGTTCCGGTTCTGAAGAACCACGATTCGACGACTATGACTTGCTGCCTTAAAAACATGATGGGTGTTGTGTGGGATAGAGGATTCTGGCATAGAAACAATCTCCACCAATGCATTGCAGATTATGGTCTGTTCAATAAAAAACCTGCTCTTAATATTATTGACTGCTATAATGTTATGACTAAGAATGGGCCTCAGGGCGTTTCAAAGGAAGACGTTGCCAATCTTGCATCGCAGATAATAACTACCGACTGGGTTGCCGGCGATGCTGCAGCCGCAAGAATGCTCAAACTCGAACCTTCGGCAGTTGATTATATAAAAATTGCTTATAACATGGGGATTGGAAATATGAACCTCGATTCACTCAATATAAGGCGAATAAAAATGTGATAAATAATGAAATATTCATCACTTAAAAAGATACGCCTCTCATTTGCCATAGTTTTTTTTGTAATTGTTTGCGTTCTGTTCCTTGATTTCAGGCATATAATTCCAGAAGGTTTTTTCAGAATATTTCTCTGGCTGCAGTTTGTGCCTTCGGTAATAAAATATATCGGTGCCGGTGAGGCTGCGGCACTTGGTTTTATTGCTATACTTATTCTGACATTTCTTACCGGAAGGTCGTATTGCTCATTCTTATGCCCTCTTGGTATAATGCAGGATATAATAAGCAGAGCAGGGGGGAAGATAAAGAAAAGGTTTAGACGTTTCGGATTTAAAAAATCTCATACTATTTTAAGGTATGCCATACTTGTTCTGACTGTTATTATTACGCTGACCGGTGGAGTTTATATTCTTAGTCTGCTTGATCCTTATAGCATTTTCGGTCGGTTTATGACGTATTTTATTCGACCTGTAGTTATTGCAGTAAATAATTTCATTGCAGGCATTCTACAACATTTTGATATCTATACTCTGGCAGATACTAGAATTCCTTCATTCAAGGCGGTTGTATATATTATCCCGGCTCTTTTCCTTCTGCTTACCAGTATTATGTCTCTTATAAAAGGGCGACTTTACTGCAATACTGTTTGCCCGGTGGGCACATTTCTTGGCCTGATTTCAAAAGTATCTATTTTCAGAATGAGAATTGATAACGTAAAATGTTCTAAGTGCGGAAGATGTGCCATTGTATGTAAGTCGTCGTGCATTGACTTCCTGAACATGGAAATTGATAATTCACGATGTGTTGATTGTTTCAACTGTATAGGAACATGCCCTGATCATGCAATGTCATTTGGTTTTAAGCCACTGCAACAAAGGGAGGTTCCGGTTGATGAAAAGAAAAGGCGGTTTGCTATAAGTTCATTATTGCTGTTTTTCGGAATATCTCAAAGGATATTTGCTCAGGAAAGAAACGCTCCTATGCCAAAAAAGGCATCCACAGTGAAGGAAAATAAAACATCACCTGTATCTCCTCCGGGTTCGACGAGCATTGAAAACTTTACCTCGAAATGTACAGCTTGTTCCCTCTGCATTTCCGCCTGCCCTAATAATGTTCTTATTCCTTCATTTACCGAATATGGGATTGCAGGGATTATGCAACCTCACATGGATTATCACAAAGGTTTTTGTGCGTACGAATGTGTGAGATGTCTGGAGATATGCCCGACGGGGGCTCTGCTTCCGCTTTTACCGGAGTCAAAGAAACTCACTCAGCTTGGCAGAGCTGTTTTCATTAAAGAAAACTGTATTGTCCAGACCGAACGCACTGCATGCGGCGCATGTGCTGAAAGCTGTCCGACAAAAGCCGTTCACATGATACCTTTTCCAGGGAATCTTACCATCCCCAGCACCACAGATGATATCTGCATAGGATGTGGCCATTGCGAGTATGCATGTCCGGTCATGCCGTATAAAGCTATTTTTGTGAACGGTAATCCTGTTCATGCAGCAGCAAAGAAGCCTGAAAACATTCAGACCGATCTTAAACATGAAGATTTTCCCTTCTGATAATTAAGAATGTTTAAATGATTTATATGCTCTATGCTTTTTATGAACTGTCACAATTTCATTTTTTCCACCTCTTCCATATTTCTTTCATTAGTAATGACTTTTGCAACAGGAGTATATAGATAATCTATCAGATCGGCATATTTTTCGGTAATTTTCCCCCTCATTATTTTCATTGTCGAGTTCATAAGTCCGTTTTCTTCGGTCCAGCTTTCTTCAAGGACACCGATAGCTACCGGGAGCCATCTTTGCGGAAACATTTTTCCGTATTTTCCATAAGTTCTGTATTCGTTTATTTCATTCTCGATAAGTGTGAGTATTGCCCGCTTGCCTTCGTCTGAATCGGCTGTAAGTCCTTTTTCCTCGAGGTAGAGTTTAAGTGCATGCTGGTTGGGGACTACCAGTGCCACAGTATAGGGTTTCTGGTTGTTATACAACATGCATTGCTCGATATATTTCGATTGTTCCGTTATGGCTTCTTCGATTCCTTCCGGGCTGAATTTCTCGCCGTCGTCTGCTATGAGCAGGCTTTTAAACCGGCCGAGGACATACAGGTATCCGTCCTCATCAATATATCCCAGATCGCCGGTATAGAGCCATCCGTCCCGTATTACCTCAGCCGTTGCCTTTTCATTTTTCCAGTAACCGTGCATAACATTGCCGCCCCTGATTACAATTTCTCCTTTCTGACCTGAAGGCAGTTCATTTCCGGTTTCGTCGCAAATTTTAATATCCATATTGCTTACCGGAAAGCCTGATGAGCCGAGCTTGTGATGTTCCTTCGAGTTGGAGGATATAACGGGCGATGCCTCAGTGAGTCCATATCCCTGAAACATAGGTATTCCAAGTGCATAGTAAAAACGCTGAAGTTCGATATCGAGAAGGGCACCGCCGCCTATGAAAAACTCCAGTTCCCCGCCGAATGTTTCACGAATTTTGCTGAACAGGATTTTATCATAGAGCCTCAAAAGAGGCTTATATATTTTCTGAATACCACGGCCTCTGTTATAACCCTCCTTGTTGTAAGCGTATGCGACTTTAAGTGCATGATAAAAAAGCAATTCTGTAAATTTACCTTTTTCGTGAATACCCTTTTCAATATTTTTTCTGAAATTTTTTGCAAGTGCCGGAACACTGAGGAGAAGATTCGGTTTAATCTCTTTCAGACAAACAGGAACATATCTGAATGATTCAAGCGCTGTCTTGCCTGTTTTCACTGAAGCTATGCTTGCTCCTTTACCCATAAAGGCATAAATGCCGCATGTATGGCCAAAAGAATGGTCCCATGGAAGCAAAATCAATGTCTTGAAAAAAGGAGGAATATCCACAAGTGAATAAGCCTGATAAACATTCGTTACATAGTTTCCATGTGTAAGCACTATTCCTTTGGGATCTGCCGTAGTGCCGCTTGTATAACAGATATTTGCAAAGTCGGATGGCTCTACACTCTTATACATTTTTTCAAAAAGCTGATAGTTATCAGGCTGTTCAAGCCATTCTCTGCCTGCTTTTTTGACTTCATTGAAATGAATTTCATTGGCAGGGTAGTCTTCGCGAGCATCGAAATGGATGATTTTTTCGATTGTGGGACATTCCTTTAGTATTTCCTTCAGCTTCTGGTACTGAATGGAGGATGTCAGAACCATCTTTGATTCGGAGTGGTTAATCCGGAATTTTATTTCATCAGACTGAAGTTTTACAGAAAGCGGTACATTGACCGCTCCGGCATATAGAATTCCAAGTTCTCCAATTACCCAACTATTACGGCCTTCAGAAATCAGACTGATGCGATCTCCTTTTTTGACTCCCATTTTTATTAATCCTGCAGCAAATTCATGAACCTGTTTTTTTACTTCACCGTACGTTGCACCTTCATATTTATCGGACAATCTTTCCCACAGGTAAACATTATTATTGAACTTCTCAGCACATTCTTCAAAGAACTGAACAAGTGATTTCATATTTGAAATATTTTGAATTTAATGATTCTTTTACTGCAATCGGCTAATATACAAAATCCATAGGAAATTCAAGATAGAGATAATATTTGCGTGCTGAACAATAAATTCTTATATTTGACTTTGACACTTTTACGGCATTATAAAGTACATTAATAAAATAATGGTTATGAAACAGTTAATTGGTTTGATATTGATAATGATACTGGTTTCTTTCGCCTCCTGCAGGTGGATAAAGGAGAAAGGTATTTTCGGCAGAAAAGCCGATACTATGGCAATATGGCTGGCAAGGCAGGACAGTCTGAGGATTGCCGATTCGATAAAGGCTGTTCAGGAGAGAATTGCTCTTGAAAACCAGAAGATGGAAGCAGAGAGACTTGCTGAAGAGCAGAAACTCGAATGGGCGAGGAAATACAAGTATAATATTATTGTCGGAAGTTTTATTACGCCTGAATATGCGAGGAATCTTCTTGCTGAATATCAGGCGCTAGGTTATAATGATGCAAGGCTTATTCCGCTCGAGGATACCCGGTTTGAAATGGTTTCAGTTGAAGCTCATGATAATCTACGAACAGCCTTAACGCGGCTCGAACGGTTCAGGGATACCGTTGCATTCGATTCATGGCTTTATATCTTCAGAAAATAAATAAGTTTATTTTTTTGAAATTCATTTGAAGATCATTTGATTTCGGTCAGGGCCGGTCGAGATAAGTGTAACAGGTACACTTGTTTCGTTTTCTATGTATTTTATATAAGTTTTCAAAGCCTCCGGCAAGCCAGAATAGTTATGAACCGATGAAATATCTTCCTGCCATCCCTTGAATTCGTAATACACAGGTTCAATATCAGCATCGCATCCGTAAGGCACTTCAAAAGTCTTATGGTTATTGATTCTATAAGAAGTGCAAACTTTTATCATATCGAAGCCTGACAGTACATCGGCCTTTGTCATAAAAAGTCTGGTTACGCCGTTTATCATTATCGCATATTTTAGAGCAGGCAGATCGAGCCATCCGCATCTTCTTGGTCGTCCGGTTGTTGAACCAAATTCTGCTCCTTTTACCCGTATTTTATCGCCTGTTTCGTCGTGAAGTTCTGTTGGGAAAGGTCCATTGCCGACTCTGGTGCAATAAGCTTTGAAAATACCGAATACCTCACCAGTTCTTGATGGTGGTATGCCGAGCCCGGTACATGCTCCGGCACTTATTGTATTCGACGACGTTACGAAAGGATAAGAACCAAAGTCAACATCGAGCATAGTACCCTGAGCTCCTTCGGCAAGTATCTTTTTGTTATTCTTAAGCAAGTCATTTACAAGATATTCGCTGTTGATTATACTGAACTGTTTCATAAGTTCGATTCCTTCGAACCAGCCTGCTTCATAATCGTCAAGGTTGAAATTACAATCATAATTTGATGCTATTTTCAGATGATACTCAAGTAACTTTTTATATAGTTCTTTGAAATCATTTCTGAATATATCGCCTGCCCTTAATCCTTTTCGTGCAGCCTTGTCAGTATAAGCCGGGCCAATACCCATAAGAGTCGAGCCTATCTTTGTATTTCCTTTACTGCTCTCATAGACAGCATCGAGGATCCTGTGACCCGGGAGAATAAGATGAGCCTTTTTTGAAATAATAAGTCTTTTTTTTATCTCAGCTTCAGGTATTCCGAGACTCTCGACTTCTTTTTTAAGTACCGAGGGGTCAATAACAACTCCGTTTCCGATAAGGTTGAGAGTTTTTTCATTGAAAATCCCGGAAGGAATAAGATGCAGGATATGTTTTACATTATTGAATTCGATGGTATGTCCGGCATTTGGACCGCCCTGAAACCTGGCTATAAGGCTGTAATCATTACTTAACGCATCGACAATTTTACCTTTTCCTTCATCGCCCCACTGCAGGCCAAGCAAAATATCAACTTTCATAAACAGTCATAAATTGTTTAAAAAACAGGCCAATTTACAAATAAAATTGTTGCAAGCCTGTAAAGTTTATTTTTCATAATTGCCATCCTCCGGTTATTTAAATCTCAATAAATCTTAAAGCCTTTTATATTGTGACTTTTATCTTGTCTTGAATAAATTATCACATTATTTCCTTCATAAAGTGGATTACTCAGGCAATATTGCTTAATTGTTAAAGGTATCTCATATTGTTTACTTAGTGAGCAAAAATAAAGATTAATTGTCTGGTTTTGAAATATCTGTTGTAATCTTTGACTATAACAACAAGATGCAATTTATTTTAATTTCTTAATCGAATATTAATAAAAAAACATTTTTTATATGAGATTTCACTTACTTGTGGATATATTATGTTAGAAAGGGATAAATTAAAAATACTCATTTGAAGCAAGAAGATTTTGACAGGATAGAACGGTACATCAGCGGAGAGTCTGACGAGAGTGAAAGGAAATACGTTGAATCGCTTTTTCTGGAAGGGGAGAGTAATCTTTATTTCCGCAATCGTCTTGAGAAAGACTTTGAAGCGATACTTAAGAGTGATTCTTCGACAGAGGTTGATCTCACACATTTGCTCGACCGGATACATCACGAAATTCACAGGGATGAGGCGAGGGAAAGAAAGAGACCGTTGCGCAGGTTCATGCAGGTTTACACGAGAGCTGCTGCAATTTTGTTACTTCCGCTTGTTATTGCAGGAGGCTTGATTGGCGTACGGTATTTCTTTTACAGATCTCAGGTTTCAGTTGGAGGGGAGGTTAGTGCAGTTATTAATGCGCCGATGGGCTCGCGTGTTTTATTCAGTCTTCCTGACGGGACAACCGGTATGCTCAACAGCGGTTCGAGGCTCGGTTATGCCTTTCCGTTTGTTTCGAACAGGAAGGTTAGTCTCGAAGGAGAAGGGTGGTTTGAAGTAAAGGAGGATGAAAAACACCCGTTTGAAGTAAGTGCAGGTGATTCAAAAGTTAGAGTATTGGGGACAAAATTCAACATGAGTGCTTATTCTGAAGTGGATTATGTTGAGGTAGTTCTTCAGGAGGGTAAGGTAGAGTTTACAGGCGATAAAGTGAAAGAAAAGGTAAGTGTATTTCCTTCGGAGAGGCTGGTTTATCAGGGAGGCAGAACTGACAAATTGGTTGTTGAACCTGAGAAGTACAATGCATGGACTGAAGGGAAGCTGGTTTTCAGAGGTGATCC
>CAZIRN010000027.1:0-17003 GCA_964541495.1 uncultured Rikenella sp.
CTGTGATGGTTTTTCTCTGAGCCCCGTTATATCCAGATGAGTCAAAAACCACTTCTATCGTTCCGGTTTGGCCTGGTGCGACAGGCTTTGTGCTGTACTTCGACACCGTACAGCCGCAGCTTGTTGTAACCGAATTTATTATCAAAGGAGCTTTACCGGTATTCCTGAAAGTGAATATTACCGCAACTTTCTCGCCGGAAACTATCTTTCCGAAATCATGTTCATATTCGCTGAACTCAATAACTGCAGTGTCGGATTCAACTGATAATGTATTTTCGGCTTTCTTTCCGATGCCTGTGTCCGATCCGGCACTACAGCTATAAAAAAGAAAAACAAGCGAAATCGAATAACCTATGACCTTTATCTGCTTTATTACGTTCATTGTTAATCAAAATTATTTCATTTCACCAAGAAGCCCTTTACCAGTTTTACGGTAAAGATTTTTCTCTCGCATTTCTCTAACTATTTTATCAAGAATCCCATT
The DNA here is from genome assembly GCA_964541495.1 of uncultured Rikenella sp. Classification (GTDB taxonomy): domain Bacteria; phylum Bacteroidota; class Bacteroidia; order Bacteroidales; family VadinHA17; genus LD21. Next base: position 485 of record CAZIRN010000027.1, read on the forward strand.
TATAAAAGTACTGCTTTTTTCTGTACAGTAATATTTGGCAATTTCTATGTATTCATTAAGTGTGACTTTTACCGGTATCTCTTCAAATTCAATTATTTCAGTTATTGCAAGTTGCATAACCAATACGTCCATTAATGCAATACGTTCAACCTCCCAGTTAGTTGTGTTCCTTTCAATAAGGTCGAGCGCCAGTTTTGAATTAACTATAACACTGCGGAATAGGTGCCTGACAAAATACTCGTCCTCCTCGTTTTTGAAAAGCGGCATCAGTGGAACATCAGTCCCTGAATTCTTTTTGAATCTCCGTAGAGTTTTTTCAACCATTGCGGTGATATTTTCAAGGTCGTCATTCCAGTAGATGCTCATCTCTTCGAGAGCTGAAAGGAGTTCGTCGGATTCAGGGAAAAAATCGGTTACAATCCTGATAATAATTTTTTTATCCTCTGAATAACCCGATTTTTCATCGTTCATATAATTGATGTACTTATCCCACTTCTGAAGACTGCTGAACAATGTTTTAGGCAAGCCCTTATTTACTGCCCATGAAATTCCCGACGTTTCCCTGTATTTCTTAAGACTTTCGTTATTTCGTAATTGATGGATAAGCTTGTTCTCGACAAAACGCCTGTTTGGATTGAGATCATCGTCCGACTTTATCTTCTTATTAATAGAAAAATTGATTCTTTCCTCGGCAACATCGGCAATTTCAATGATAAGCAAAAGGATGTAATAATATAATTCAAGCGATTTATTAATGGTCAACATAAGCTCGCTTTCAGCTTTGACCAGGTCTCCATCGTCCCTGCGGTTGTATGCATAAAGGCACATAAGAGCCTTAATTCTCAATAATCGTCTGCTTAGCATTATAAAGAACTCGTAAAAAACGGTGCAAAAATATTCATTTTAATCAATCATCAAAAATGGAAAAATATCATTTAATAAGAAGAATAAGAATTATTTTGATTTGATAAAATAATTGTTACATTTGACCGGATTAATAAGTAAATTATTACAATTATGGAAGAAGAAACCGGGTTAATCAATGAAAATGAAGAAAAAACCGGCAGAGAAGAAGTTTTTACAAAAGCTGTCAGGGCAGGTAAAAGAACTTATTTTTTTGATGTAAAAACTACCCGAAGTAACGATTTTTATCTTACCATTACTGAAAGCAAAAAGCATTCGGGCAAAGAAGGAAAAATCTTTTATGAAAAACATAAAATTTTCCTTTATAAAGAGGATTTCGAAAAGTTTATCAATGGCCTGAATGAAGTAATAAATTATATCAACAATAGTAAACCAAAAGAAGAAGAATTGTCTGTTGAAGTTGACGAAAAGGATGCAGAACCTGCAAGCAAGGAACTATCGGACAGAAAATTTACCAGTGTTGATTTTGACGATCTTGGAAAGATATAATTTCGTGCCATAATTTCTTTTCGTGCAATAATTTCTTAATAAAACCATTATCCCGATGGTTGATTACTTATTATTGATAACAGGGATTTTAGCTATGATTCTGGGAATAATCGGGTGTCTTGTTCCTGTATTACCCGGGCCTCCTTTAAGCTTCATTGGAATTCTTCTTCTACATTTTTCGAGATTCGCAAATTTTAGCAAAACCCTTATTTTAATATTTGCAGGCATTACAATAATTGTTTCTGTGCTCGATTATATTGTGCCGATATGGGGAACAAGAAAGTTCGGCGGCTCAAAATACGGAACAAGGGGAGCAACCATTGGACTGATAATAGGCTTTTTCCTTGGGCCTGCCGGGATAATTCTGGGACCTCTTATCGGGGCTTTCGTTGGTGAGATGATTTTCAAAGACGATATTGGATATGCTTTAAAAGCAGGTATAGGCAGTCTTCTCGGCTTCCTTACTGGAATAGGCCTTAAACTTGCAGCCTCGTTCGTTATGACATTCTACTTCGTAAAAGAACTTATCAGGTAAGCGGAGCAAGGAAAAAGGAAAAAGGAAAAAGGAAAAAGGAAAAAGGTAAAATTATTTTATTCCCCGAGGGTGGCGACCATAACTGCCTTGATGGTGTGAAGTCTGTTTTCCGCCTCATCGAATACAACCGACATATCTGATTCAAAAACCTCTTCAGTCACTTCTATCCCGTCGAGGCCATATTTCTGATAGATTGCTTCACCTGTTACCGTTTCCCTGTTATGAAATGAAGGCAGACAATGCAGAAACTTAACATTTGGATTTCCAGTTTTTCTCATTACCTCCATGTTCACCTGAAAAGGTTTAAACAGACGTATTCTTTCTTCCCATGCCGATTCAGGCTCGCCCATCGAAACCCACACATCAGTGCATATAAAATCAACTCCCTTTACTGCCTCTTCGACCTTATCGGTGATTGTAATTCTTGCACCTGTTTTTGCCGCTATTTCCCTGCACTTTTTAACCAGGTCGTCTGCCGGTTGATACTTTGCAGGTGCAGCAACCCGGAAGTCCATCCCCATTTTGGCTGCGCCAACCAGATAAGAATTACCCATATTGAAACGGGCGTCACCTAGATAACAGAAGCTGATTCTATCCAGCGGTTTACCAGAATGCTCTTTCATCGTCATGAAATCGGCAAGTATCTGTGTGGGATGAAACTCATCGGTCAGGCCGTTCCATACCGGTACACCGGCATATTCAGCCAGTTCCTCAACTATTTCCTGCCCGAATCCCCGATATTCTATTCCATCATACATCCTTCCCAGCACACGTGCAGTATCTTTCATAGATTCCTTCTGTTTCATCTGAGAACCGGTTGGCCCTAAATAGGTTATATGCGCTCCCTGGTCATACGCCGCCACTTCGAAAGCACACCTTGTCCGCGTCGAAGCTTTTTCGAAAATAAGCGCAATATTTTTGCCTTTAAGACGCTGAAATTCTCTTCGTTCTTTCTTTTCTTTTTTAAGTTTTATTGCCAGGTCTATCAGATAGCTTATCTCTTCAGGCTGAAAATCGATAAGCTTGAGAAAATGCCTGCCTTTCAAATTGATTTCCATTACTTTACAAATTAATGAATTACATCGAAATAATAACCGTTACAAAAATCAAGCAAAAGTATAAAATTACAATTACAGGGGAACCTCGAAAAACTACTTTTCTTATTGCTGTCGTTTGAAACAAACATAAGTCCAGGCTAAAAAGGTCATAGAAAACCTCAATTATTCATTTTTGAAAACCAGCATGGCAAAAAAGAAGACAACCGGGTTTTAGGGAAATAGCTGTAACCATAACTGAAAAAAGGGGATGGACAAGTATATTTATTGGGTAAAATTATATATCACTCGGTTGTTCCCCTGGCAAAGTAACTCACTTTGTAAACCGATTTCATTCAGAACATCTTTTCGATGACTCTCAGTAACTCTTTTTTATCAAAAGGTTTGGAAATGAGCGCAGTGCAACCTGAATCCAGAGCATTCTGTACATCATCGGCATAAGCAGTTTGAGCAATAACAGGAATATCAGGTTTCGACTCCCTTATTATTCTTGCAGCGGTAAGTCCATCCATGCCAGGCATCCTGATATCCATAAGAATCAAGTCAATGTTGTCATCGCCGAGAGCTATTTTCACAGCATCCATGCCATTTGTAGCTCTTATGACTTCAGCATTTATGCCTTTCAAGAAAAATTTTATCAGCATGAAATTACTGTCTACATCATCAACAACAAGAATCCGTTTTTTCTCACTGAATGAAAAATCTGATTCAGCAATAGTATGTAAAACTTCAGCTTCAAGTGCGACAGGTTTTTCGTAAGGGATTGTAAAATAGAACCGACTTCCCCTTCCGGGTTCTGATGTAACCCCTATTTTACCTCCAAGAAGTTCTACATAAGCTTTGCATATAGAGAGCCCCAGACCTGTTCCTTCATAGACTTTTGTAAGAGGGTCTTCAACCTGATAAAAACGGTCGAATATTTTTGTTTGATGCTCGGGAGGTATCCCTATTCCGGTATCAGCAACAAAAAACTCAATATAGTCTCCCCTAACAGTATAGCCGAAATTTACAGAGCCTTTTAAGGTAAATTTTAATGCGTTCGAAATAAGATTTGAAATGATCTGCTGCAGCTTGGTATTATCGGTGAATATCATCGATTCTTCATCCGAAAGCTCACAAATCACTCCGAGTTCTATTTTTTTTTCATTTGCTTTCGGCAAAAACTGTTTGTAAGAAGATTTAAGCAATGAATTAAGCAAAAAATCACTTTTGTTTACCTTGACTATATTTGCCTCTATATTGGCAACGTCAATTATGTCGTTAATTATTGAAAGCAGTTGATTGCTACTGTTAATAATTACTTCTACATAGTAATCGATCATTTGTTTGTTAATGCCAGGCTCTGACATAAGAGACGCAAACCCAACAATTGCATTCATCGGCGTTCTTATCTCATGAGAGATATTGTGGAGAAAAGCTGTTTTCAGTCTGTCGCTCTCCTCTGCCTTTTCTTTTGCTTTAATAAGTTCCTGCGCAGCTTCTTTCCTGTCAGTAATGTCCCTGCAAACTACCAGTAATTCTTTTTCCCCATAGTCTATCGGAGAAGAAGAAAGCTCTGCCCAGAAAGGAGTCCTGTCATACCTGAGAAGCTTGTACTCGCCAATATCCGGCAAGTCATTTCCTGCAAGAATGTTTTTAAGTCTTGACATAACTATTTCATGATAATCGGGACTTACCCAGTCGAGTATGGAAGTATTGGCGATGTCCAGATCCCCGGGAGGAACTCTGAAAATTTCGTACATCTTTTTTGAAATATATTTTACTGCACCTTCCATATTGGTTATTAAAATTCCGTCAGGCGAAAGATCAACGAGTGTGCGATAATGGGCTTCCGATTCAATGATCTTTTCCTCCATTTTTTTTCGCTGTGTTATATCAAAGTAAGATGCAAGTAAATGATGTGCCATGTTGTCCTGGTCTTTCTGGCATACGACAGAAACGCTTGTAAAAATGATTTCTCCGTTTTTCCTTATGAACCTCTTGTCAAATTCGTACATGTCTATTTCTCCGGCAACAGCTTTATCGAATAAATCAATACTTTGTTTAAGATCATCAGGATGTGTTATATCCATCCATGTCATTTTCATCAGCTCTTCTTTAGAATAGCCGAGCATCCGGCACAATCTTTCATTTATCTGTATCCACGATTTATCAGGAGCAATTACACTCATTCCAATAGCCCCTGAGTCAAAATAATTCTGAAACTCCTTCTGACTTATCCTCAAAGCCTCTACGGCGTTTTCTTTCTGTATAAGTAATTCTTTCTTCTCCAGTGAAGATTTCACTGCCTTTCCAAGTCTGGAGAGGTTGTCTTTAAGGATGTAATCATCAGCCCCCGCTTTCATGCATTTCACGGCCACCTCCTCGTTTATCGAACCGGTAACCAGGATGAAAGGCACAGCTGGTATGAGATCATTTCTTATCATCAGCGCCTGCATACCATCAAACTGTGGTAAGGTGTAATCAGATATAATAATATCCGGTTTAAATGAGTTTATCTCAGCGGTGTAAGACTCCTCCGTATAAACAAGTCTCCATGTAAAATTGATTCCTTCTCTTTTCAGGTTTCGTCCTATTATTTCCGCATCCTCCCTGTTATCTTCTACAAAAAGTATTTTAAGCTGCTCCCTGATCATAATTTATAGTTAAAATATTTAAATTTTATGACTTAAATGTTACCGTGGTGGTTCATTTATAAGCAACCAGTAAAGACCAAGGCTGCTCATGGCATTTACAAACTGGTCGAAGTCAACTGGTTTGATAACATAACTGTTTACGCCAAGATCATAAGCTTCTTTAATGTCAGGTTCTTCCCGTGAGGATGTCACTATGACTATCGGAATATGCCTGGTGCGGGTATCGGATTTGACTGTTCTCAGCACCTCCAGGCCGGAAACTTTTGGCAGTTTCAGGTCGAGGAGTACAATTTTAGGTGGGTTTTCGAAGCTTCTGCTGATGAATTTTCCGCGGCAAAAGAAGAAATCGAGGGCCTCTTCGCCGTCTTCCGCTACGAAAACACTGTTGGCAAGGTTGTTTTTTCTCAGCGCTCTAAGCGTAAGTTCTGCATCTTGCGGATTATCTTCAACGATAAGGATTTCTACAGCTTTAAAGTTTTCCATCTTCTATTTTTAAATTTTAAATTGTCAATACAGTTTCTTAAGTTCTTTTCAGCCCGGCGCTTCCAGTCCCGAGCTTTGTGCTTTTTCAACCGGAATGCTGAAATAAAATGTTGCACCTTTATCCACTTCACTTTCAGCCCATACGCGGCCATTGTGCCGGCTGATAATTCGTTTAACTATCGCGAGGCCTACACCATTGCCTTCAAAATCTTTCTGATTATGAAGCCTCTGGAACATACCAAAAAGCTTGCTGGCATATTTCATATCAAACCCGGCCCCGTTGTCATTTATAAAATAGATATTTTCTTTATCATTTTGAACCGAACTAATATTAATAACGGCTCTTTCTCTTTTTGATGAATATTTTATCGCATTGGATATCAGATTTGTCCATACCTGTTTAAGAGCCGGAACATCGCCATAAGCAAAAGGCAGGTCGCTGATAATGAAATCTATTCTCTCTTTTTCTTCCGGGGTGGTAAGCTCATTAAAAGCTGTTTTTGCGAGATATATCATATCGACTTTCGTATTCAATAATTCTGTTCTGCCGACACGTGAGAATGCCAGAAGGTCGTCTATCAGAGTTCCCATACGTATTGCGTTCGATTCTATAATTTCACATATTCTGTTTCCCTCCTCATCGAGACAGGGTGCATATTCCTCTTTGAGAATTGTCGTGAAGCTGTGTATTGCCCTCAGTGGCGACCTTAAATCGTGAGAAACGGAATAGCTGAATGCTTCCAGTTCTTTGTTGGCCGCTTCAAGTTGTGCCGTACGCATAACTACCCGGGACTCAAGCTCATCATTTAGCGTACGCACTCTTTCTTCACTTGCCTTAAGCGCCGCATTAGCCCTGTATTGCTCGGTGATATCTGTTGCTGACGACAAGGTGCCGGTAATTTTCCCGTTTTTATCATGAATGGTTTTACACCACCAGGCTAAAAGACGGGTTGCACCATCTCTCCTCCTCTGAAAACTTTCAACGTACATCTTATCTGTTACTCCTGTAAACAATGGATTGACTATTCCATAAACATCATTTTCACCTTCAAAATAATAAGAAGCTTCCTTGCCTATAACATCATCTCCGAAAAAATCAATGCCTGCCTGATTAGCCCAGGTGTAAACTTTATTTGCATCAACTTCCATAATAATATTAGGTACAGAATCCAGAATTGCCTCATACCTGACAGAAAGCTGTCTGAATTGTTCTTCCATGGCCAGCTTTTCATTCTGAAGCTTCATCTTCGCTTTTATCAGCTTTATGGAACGATTTCGCAGGAACATCCACGTCATAGCACCTGCAAGAAGAGTAAGAAGGACGGTAACTATTATCACAACGCCGGCACGGTACCTGAGCGAGGTATAAATCTCGGCTTTATCTACCTTGGCTACCATATACCATGGAGTATCAGGGACTTTCCTGATATATGATACCACAGGTTCTCCACGGTAATCTATTCCCTCATAAGAACCTTCATATCCCTTAGCCGTTGCAGCCGCATAAAAATCTTCCCTTGATAGTGGAGTTTTAATATCCAGGGCAGGCACCGAAGTGCGGTGCAAAATGTTCATAAAAACAACCGTGTCTCCCATCGGTTCAACAAGCAAAGTTTCAGAGGTTTTACTCGGTGCCGGCCACGTCTGTACCAAAGGGAACAATGTCTTTTCCGGATCAATTCTCAGAACAATAACTCCGAAAACTGCGGTATCCCTGCCTGCCGCATTCCTTAAAGGAATAAGCATATCAAAATACGCTCTCGGCACTTTTCTTGTCCTGTAAAGGCCTCTGAAAATGATTCTTCCGTTACTAAATGCTTCCTTTAAGTACCTATTCATATAACTTTCCGACAATGATTCTCCTGAAGGATAAGATATCCTATTTGTCATTAAGCTATCTACAAGAATTGCGCTGGAATATTCATAATTGGATACATACGATTTTAAAAATTCTGTAATATCATTAGTTAGCTTATCATCACTATTTTCATAAAAGAAACGATATATGTCATTTATAATCAGATTATTATTAATTAAAACCTGTCCGTTCGCCATCCTCTCTTTCTTCCATTGCACAATTTGTTCTGTTTTGAGGTTTGCTATTTCGGCAAGCTCATTGTACTTTTCACGATGAATTCTGTTTTTTTCCTGGTTATAATAAAGCATAGCGCCCGCTGCCATGCAGACGGTCAAGACGCTAAAACAGGTTATGAATAAACGTCCGCCTCTTTTTTCATTTAAAACTGCCCTTTTTGTTCTTACCATATTACAGACAGTTATAATATATTTTCAAATTTACATAATTCTACTTTAACAGATTAAAGATTTTAGCAAAAGATTTTTTATATCACTTTATTGAGCAGTGGCCAGTGTTTTTCCATAATCTTTACTATTTTTACGTTGATGAATTAAACATTGCCCCGGATAGATAAATTTGTTTTTCGATGCTTTTAAAATAATACAATTCAACATAATATCAAAGAATTATATTACTTTTTTAATCTGTCAAAGTAGAAATATCCTTATTTTATTAATATTCAAAGGATTATATTAATAATGAGTTTTTAAAGATACTCCAAAATAACACAATAACTGGCTAAATAGTAAGAACAAAAGTAAATCTATATCTGTATTATAAAAAGCTCATTTAAAATTATTCAAATTCTACAATTAAAAATTTTATTACATTTGAAAAATTCTAATATTTAACTGACAGGTGAGATTAATCAGGCTCATTCCGGCTGCTGGCGTCTTAACTTCAATACTCTGTTCTTGCGGGGAAAAAAGTTACAAAAACATTAGTGAAGGTGAAATCTATTATACCATTGAATATGTGCAAAATAATGGAAAAATGTCGGCGGAGTTCAAACCAAAAACACTTGTTATTTCATTCAAAAACGATAAGATTCTTTTTGAAATATTGACCCCTTTTGGTAATCAGGGAATTGTAAATGTGGTTAATCCGGAGAAAGGAATATACGACACTTATGTCAATATTCTCGGAACCAGGCTGCATTATTCCGGTTCGGCTAATGAATTGCTTCCCGGCTTTGGTTCTATGAAGGGAGTGAAAATCAGAAAAACTCACAAAACAGCAAATATTTGCGGATTCAATTGTAAACATGCCGAGGCAATATTCCCGATCGACAGCCAAAAAGTATATGATATCTGGTACACAACCGAAATCAAAGTAAAGAATTCAAATGTTGCCACTCCATTCAATGAGATAGACGGCGTACTTATGAGCTTCTATTATATACTCGGAGGTTCAGTAATCAAATTCGAAGCCGAATCGGTGTTTAAAAAAGAAATACCTGAAAAGTTGTTCGAAGAAAGAACACGATATAAGCCTGTTGCAAAAAGCGATATGGATAAAATCATAACCGACATGATTAATCTTTAAACACATCCTGAATTCCTGATTACATTTATTTAATGCATTATTAATCCACGATGAAACCGGCCGGAAAAAAAGAAAACAACAAAAAGGATAGAGGCGAAAGGAGCAAAACCGGAAATGAACACAAACACGAAAAAATAAAATTTGTGTTGGGGATTTTTCTGACAACCGTGGCACTATATATCCTGGTTGCTTTTATTGCATACATTTTCTGGTGGAAATCCGATGCGAGTCTGGCCCGAAACCAGATGCTGTCGGGGCCTGAGATACAGGTAAAAAACTGGTCAGGCAAGCTCGGAGTGATAATATCGCAATTTTTTATTACGAATGGCTTCGGGATCGGAGCACTTTTTATTCCCTTGATAATTGCTTTACCAGGTCTTAAACTGCTTAACTTCCCGGGGATAAAACCGTGGCGACTGACTATTAAGTTTGCGGCTACGACAATCATTGTCTCACTAATTTTCGGCTATATTTTTAACGATGCCGGAGGATTTTTAGGCAGCGGGCCAGGCGGAGCCCAGGGTTATTTTGCTGCACAATGGCTAAATGCCTTTATGGGTAAACCGGGTACGGGAATTCTGCTCCTGTTTCTTACCCTGGCATATCTTGTACTAATTCTGAATATAAGCCCTCATGCTTTTGTAAAACTCTTTCCTCCCCTCAAATCAAAATCAGAAAAAACAGCGCCGTCGTCCCCGCCTGCAGATGAAAAAAATATATCAGGGGCCGAAGAAAAGTCAAAAACAGAAGATATTGCCGACTCAGATTATTATAACGACAGGGATGAGGATATGATATCGTACTACCCGCCTGGCAACATTATCAATGTGATAGATGAAGATAATGAGATAAAACAACCGGCTGAAGGAGAAGTCCCTATCAATATAACAAAAGCGGAAGCCGGTGAACAGCTTTCGGATGAGGAAGTGGAGAAATTAATGAATAATTACGACCCGAGGCTCGATTTACCAAGATATAAATTCCCTCCGGTTTCACTTCTAAGCGAACATAAAGCCTCTTCAGCATTCGATAACAGGGAAGTTATCGAAAATAAGGAGAATATAGTCAAGACATTAGGCGACCACAAGATACCGGTAAAATATATCACTGCAACAGTAGGTCCGACAGTGACGCTCTACGAAGTCGTACCCGAAAGAGGCGTCAGGCTTGCCAGAATTAAATCGCTCGAAAACGATATTGCTTTGAATCTCTCGGCAATAGGCATAAGAATAATAGCCCCGATACCAGGAAGGGGAACGGTAGGTATCGAAGTGCCGAATAAAAATCCCGAAATAGTATCTATGCGGTCACTGATTACTTCCAAAGCTTTTCAGGAATCAAAATATGAACTCCCCCTTGCACTCGGCCGTACAATTACAAATGAACCGTATATCGTTGACCTTACTCGAATGCCTCACCTGCTGGTGGCAGGTGCAACCGGACAGGGTAAATCGGTAGGAATCAACGCAATAATAACATCCCTGCTTTACAAGAAACATCCTGCAGAAGTCAAGTTTATTCTGATAGATCCAAAACGTGTCGAGCTGCCACTTTATGCAAAAATCGAGCGTCATTTCCTTGCAAAACTCCCGAACGAGGAAGATGCAATCATCACCGACACACAGAAAGTAATTTATACGCTCAACTCTCTATGTATAGAGATGGACAACCGGCTCGAGCTTCTTAAAGCCGCACAGGCAAGACACATAAAAGAATACAATGAAAAATTCATCTCCCGCAGGCTGAACCCTGAAAAAGGTCACAGATATATGCCTTATATCATCCTGATTATTGATGAATTTGCCGACCTGATAATGACTGCAGGAAGAGAAATCGAAGGCCCGATCGGAAGACTTGCACAGCTTGGAAGAGCTATTGGCATTCATCTTATTATCAGCACTCAGCGACCTTCTACCAATATTATTACCGGCTTTATCAAAGCTAACTTCCCTACAAGGATAGCTTTCAGAGTTTTCTCGTCGGTCGATTCCCGAACCATACTCGATTCCACAGGAGCCGACCGCCTGGTAGGCCGCGGAGATATGCTCATTTCTTCAGGAAGTGAACCGGTGCGACTCCAGTGCGCCTTCATAGACACACCCGAAATCGAAGCTCTTACTGAATATATTGGCTCCCAGCAAGGCTATGCTGATGCCATGCACCTGCCTGAATATGTGGCCGACAGCGAAGCAGGCGAACAGGAAGTGGATCTGAGAAAAAGAGATCCTATGTTCGAAGATGCAGCCCGGCTCGTGGTACAACATCAACAAGGCTCCACTTCTCTTATTCAAAGAAAACTTTCAATCGGATATAACCGGGCAGGCAGAATAATTGACCAGCTCGAAGCCGCAGGTATAGTTGGACCTTTCGAAGGCAGCAAAGCCAGAGAGGTCCTCATTTCGGATATACTATCCCTCGAACATATTCTGAAAAAACTCGACCAATGACAGAATTAAATTGATGATTAATGATTGATAATTGAAGATTGCGGATTTCCTTGCGTAAAGGCAACAATTTAATAAGTAAGAAACAAATTTGGAATACATTTTGAAGCTATATATGTTATTCTATAACATTTGAGATGAAATATAAGACAACTATTATAATTTTTCTCTTTGCCTTTTTCTTTAAGGCATCGGGGCAATCGGATGCTGAAGCCATAAAGATACTCGACAGTTTCTCTTCGAAAGCCCTATCTGCACCTTCGGTTTCGATGAAATTCCGGCTTGTAACGGTAAACCTTGCAGAAGGCACTAAAGATACTTTAAACGGAAACGTCATCATGGCAAAAGATCAGTACCGCCTTGAATTGCCAAATAACATCATCTGGTATAACGGAACAGCCTCATGGAACTACCTTATAGCAGAAAAAGAAGTGACAGTTACCAGACCCGACCGGAAAGACGATTCATTTATGAGCCGCCCGTCATCAATTTTCACACTGTACAAAAAAGGATATAAAATAAGACTCCTTGAAGAAAACGCAGATTCATGGGTCATCGACCTGTATCCTGAAGATACAAACAATGAACTTGTTAGAATCAGACTTAAAATAGGTAAGGCTATGTTCAATCTGATAGATGCCGAATACAAAAGAAAAGACGGAATTACCGCTTTTCTCTATGTGAATGAATACAACCTTAAAAAAATTCCCGATCCGTCGGCATTTGTATTCAACCCGAAAAACTACAGGGATGTCGAAGTAATTGATATGAGATAATTTTTAGTATTATACTTTACGTCCTTTGCTTAAATTTGCATCCTTTGCGGTTAATAACTTCTCCCTGAAAACCAATACTTCAGATGGAAAAATTAATATGTGAAAATGCTTTTATTCCCCTGCGGCTGATGCCTTCCCATAAGTCGGAAATGGTTTCACAGATTTTGTTCGGCGAGAGATATACTGTCATAGACCAGGCCGTGAACTGGATGAAAATCGAGCTTGAATTCGACGGATACAAAGGATGGATTGACAAAGATCATGTTCAATTCCTGTCGCATAATGAAAAACGCCATAATTATACAATAAACAGATCATTGACCTGCATACGGCCCGATAATACAAAACTGGTCATAGAACCAGGCTCCGAGGTGTATGACCCTGATTTCTCAGCCGGGATTTTTTATGCCGGCAATGATGTTTATAAGACTGATAATATATTTTCAGAATCTTATATATCAGTAAACGAATCACTCTGCGACACCGCTTTGAGATTTATTAACAGCCAATATCTCTGGGGCGGCAGAATACCAACAGGCATTGATTGTTCGGGTTTTACTCAGCTTGTTTACAAAATACACGGCATAGCTCTTCCCCGCGACAGCTTTCAACAGGCAGAAAAAGGAGAGACTGTGGAACTAATTAAAGATTCAAAACCCGGTGACCTTGTATTTTTTGACAACGACAGAGGTCAAATAACTCATGTAGGAATGATACTCGACGAAGGAGTCGTTATTCATGCTTCAGGCAGAGTCAGAACCGACATCATTGACCAGAAGGGAATATTAAGAAAAAACGAAGGAATATACACCCATAATCTGAAACTCATAAAAAGAATTCTGATTTGACATTCTTTAATTTTCTCCCGATTACATATTCGATTATCTTTTCGTTCGGCTTGAACTCATATAACTCATTCAATCCCATTGACTTCACGGCAATATTTATTAGTTCTTCTTCCGATGCCTCCACAATCTGATTTTGCTTCTTCAGGAAATATTTCCCTGCATCGAGCATTGCCTTCAAAGGTATCAGGCCCACAATTTCGGAGCCTGTTACTTTTACTCCCTTTGCCTCTGCCTTGCGGCAGACTTCCTCAAAAGCAATGTGAACTGGAGTTACTGAAATATTTGTAAGGTTCATCGAAACCTGTGCAATTCCATACTCTTCGATATACCATCCTATAGCTTTGACTGCTTTAAGTGTACCTGGCACACTTATTATTTCACCTTTCTCTCCTTTTGTTTTTCTTCCATTCTCACGTATCTCGCCTGCAATTGCATTCGCCAGTCTTGCCGATGTCGTACAGAGATTGACATTGAAGGCCACAAGGAAATCTCTTGCTCCCACGGCAGTGGCTCCGGTTCTCCTGTTGAATACAGCCGGCCCAAAATCGGGTTTCCATGCCGGATCGGCAAGCTTGCTTTTCAACCCCTCATACCCTCCTTCCCTGCAATCGGCCAGATTTCTTCTATTCTTTTTAAATGCGGCATTCTCATAACAGTAAACGGGAATTAGAAGTTCCTCACCTATCCGCTTCGCAAGCTTCCTTGCATATTCGACAGTCTCCTCCATAGTAATCCCCGATAAAGGCACCAGAGGAATAACATCTGCCGCACCTATCCGGGGATGAACCCCTTTATGTTCTGACATATCAATCAATTCAGTAGCCTTTTTAGCAGCCAGAAAAGCAGCTTCACATACGGCTTCAGGTTCTCCGGCAAAGGTTATAACGGTCCGGTTTGCATCCCTGCCAGGCTCGACATTAAGAAGTTTGACATCCGAAACCGACTCTATGGCATAGGAAATCTGTTTGATAACCGACATATCTCTTCCCTCACTGAAATTTGGCACACATTCTATCAATCTTTCTTTCATATTAAATCCTGAGTGATTTTGAAATAATTCTTCCCTCCCCTCAATTATTACTCACCTTAATTATAACAAACTTTTAAAAAGACAAGAATCTCCGATTTTTAGAATGCGAAAGTAGCAAAATAAAAAACAGTTTATTATATCTTCATCCCGCAATCATTAGAAATTCAATTCCTGGCCTTTCTCTGTTGATATAAAAATATCTATATCTTTGCACTTCAAAAAAAGCGCATTTTATAATGATAAAAATAAAATTGCCAGACGGTTCGGTCAAAGAGTTCAGGGAAGGCATAACAGGCCTGGAAATTGCTGAACAGGTATGTCCGGCTCATGCAAAGGAATTTTATTCAGTTTCCGTTAATGGAGAAGTTTATGACCTTACAAGGCCCATCAACTATGATGCTTCAATAAAATTCCACGACTGGAATGATGAAGAGGGGAAACATGCTTTCTGGCACTCTTCGGCACATCTTATGGCAGAAGCCATCGAACAGTTATGGCCAGGAACGAAATTCGGCATAGGCCCTGCAATTGAAAACGGGTTTTATTATGATATTGATCCGGGCAACGGACGGGAAATTACTGATGCCGATCTTATAAAAATAGAAAATAAGATGAAAGGGCTGGCTGCAATGGATCAGCCTATTATACGCAGAGAAGTGAGCAAGAAGGAAGCTCTCGATTTTTTTACAAAGAAAGGCGACGAATATAAAGTTGAACTCATCAATGAACTTAATGACGGCACTATATCGTTTTATACTCAGGGAACATTTGTTGACCTTTGCAAAGGGCCTCATCTTCCTTCGACCGCACCTGTTAAAGCAATTAAAGTATTAAGCCTTGCAGGAGCCTACTGGCGTGGAAATGAGAATCGCAAGATGCTTACCAGAATCTATGGCATCACATTTCCTGAGCAGAAGATGCTCGATGAATATCTTGTCTTTCTTGAAGAAGCAAAAAAAAGAGATCATCGCCGTATAGGAAAAGAGCTCGAGCTTTTCACTTTCTCCGAGAAAGTGGGAATGGGGCTGCCTTTATGGATGCCGAAAGGCACGGAGATAAGAAATACACTTATAAACTTCCTGACTGGAATCCTGAAAAAAAGGGGATACCAGATTGTTGCAACTCCTCATATAGGAAATATAAATCTTTATAAACTTTCAGGTCATTATGAGAAATATGGCGAAAGCTCCTTCAAACCTATTTCGACACCTGAGGAAGGCGAACTGTTCATGCTAAAGCCTATGAACTGTCCCCATCACTGCGAGATATATAATGCCGTGCCACATTCATATAAGGAGCTTCCCATACGTTTAGCCGAATTCGGAACAGTGTACAGGTATGAACAGAGCGGCGAGCTTCACGGCCTTACAAGGGTAAGAAGCTTCACACAGGACGATGCACATCACTTCTGCAGGCACGACCAGCTCAGAGATGAATTCAAAAGCATCATCGACCTTGTGCTTTATATTTTTAAAATTATGAATTTCGACGAATATACCGCACAGGTTTCTCTCCGTGACCCTGATCACATGGAAAAATATATAGGTTCGGAAGAGAACTGGGAAAAAGCCGAGCGTGACATTATCATAGCTGCCGCTGAAAAAAACCTTAAAACAACCGTTGTTAAGGGAGAGGCTGCCTTCTATGGTCCAAAACTCGATTTTATGGTTAAAGATGCTATAGGAAGAAAATGGCAGCTTGGAACAATTCAGGTTGATTACAACCTTCCCGAAAGGTTCGACCTCACTTATAACGGCAGTGACAATCAGAAACACAGACCGGTGATGATACACCGTACCATTTTCGGCTCTATGGAAAGGTTTGTGGCGGTGCTTATCGAAAATACCGCCGGTAAATTCCCGCTCTGGCTCGCTCCGGTCAAAGCAGTTATCCTCC
>CAZIRN010000028.1:0-16873 GCA_964541495.1 uncultured Rikenella sp.
CGATGGTTCATGGGGCCCTGCGGTGAATGCAGGGCATCCGGTGAATACTCCATTTCACGAGCTCTTTTATGTTCCGGCGCCTGATGATGACAGTGTTTTTTATTTTGTTTCGGATCGCAGCGATGGCTATGGAGGGCTTGACATTTACAGGGGTGAAATTTTACCGCCTCCGCCGCCTCCTCCACCGGCATCCGAACCCGAGCCCGTTAAACCCCCCGAACCTCAGGTAGTGGTTGTCCGCGATACCGTCATTGTTATTAAAGAATTTGTACCAGTTCCTCAAATGCCTGAAAAATCAATATATCTCACAGGCAGAATAAGCGATTCTGAAACAGGTGAGTCGGTTGCAGCAAGTATTGAAGTAATAGATTTTTCTACAGACTCTATAGTCACAAAAACGGTAAGTTCCCCAATTGACGGCACTTATCGGGTAAAACTACCTGATAAAAAAACATATATTGTTAATATCCGTGCAACGGGATTTCTGTCTGATATGAAAAAAATTGCAATGGGAGCCGATTATAATCGCGATTTTGTACAGCTCGATGTTCAACTTATAAAAGTTAAAGTAGGAAAAAAAATTGTACTGAATAATATCTTTTTCGAACTTGGAAAGGCAATACTCACAAAGGATTCATTCGAAGAACTCGATAAACTGGTTTCAATAATGAATGAAAATCCCGGGATGAAAATTGAAATTTCAGGACATACCGATAATACCGGAAGTGCAGTTATCAATGCAAGACTTTCGACAGAACGGGCAAAAGCTGTTGTTAACTATCTGATAGAAAACGGAATAGACTCTTCAAGAATGAAATATATAGGATACGGTTCCGAACAGCCTGTGGCAGACAACTCCACACCTGAAGGAAGAGCAAAAAACAGACGGGTGGAATTCAAAATTCTTGAAATGTAGTGTAGTGATAAAGGAATTTCATGATTTATTAAATGCAATTTTCTATTTTTCTTATATATGTTTAACGGCGTATAATCAAAATTTCTTTCAATGAAAACAACGCCTTTCACAGAGTTTCACATACAGCTCGGAGCAAAGATGATGCCTTTTGCAGGTTTCAATATGCCTGTTGAATACTCGGGAATAATTGACGAACACATTACCGTAAGGGAGAAAGTCGGAGTTTTTGACGTCTCCCACATGGGTGAGTTCATAGTTTCAGGGCCTGACTCACTTCCATTTCTACAGTACATTACTTCAAACGACGTTTCAGCACTCCACAACGGTAAAGCTCAGTACTCTTGTTTCCCGAACGGAAGAGGCGGAATCGTTGACGACTTACTGGTTTATAAATTCGATGATAATAATTATCTTCTTGTGGTAAATGCAGCCAATATCGAAAAAGACTGGAACTGGTGTGCTGGACATGCCGCTCGGTTCAATATCGTTCCGGGAAAAGATATTGTAAATATTTCGGATGAAACTGCACAACTCGCTGTTCAGGGCCCTCTTGCTTTAAAGGCGATGAAAAAACTAACTTCAGCCAATATTGAAGCAATGGAATATTATAGTTTTACGGTAACTGAATTTGCCGGAATAAAAGATGTTATTTTCTCAATGACAGGATATACTGGCTCAGGAGGTTGTGAGATCTATGTTAGGAATGAGGACGGTCCGAAACTATGGAATGCAGTGTTTGAAGCGGGAAAAGAATTCGGTATAAAGCCGGCCGGACTCGGAGCAAGGGACACTCTCAGACTTGAAATGGGATATTGCCTATACGGAAACGATATTGATGATTCCACTTCACCTATCGAGGCAGGACTTGGATGGATAACAAAATTTACAGAAAACAAAGATTTTATTGACAGGGAATTTTTGCTGAAACAGAAAAACGAAGGTACTTCAAGACGTTTGAAAGGATTTATAATGCTCGACAGAGGAATACCACGACAGCATTATGATGTGGTAAACGGTGCAGGTGAAAAGATAGGCGAGGTTACTTCAGGCACAATGTCGCCAGTACTGAAACAGGGAATTGGAATGGGTTATCTTTCAAAAGGTTACTGGAAATCCGGAACTGAAATATTTGTCCGCATAAGAAATAAGGACATGAAAGCAATGGTCGTTGACCTTCCATTTTATAAAAAGGAAAACCAGCTTTAAAAAATTCTACAGGCATAGACATTAATCCTGAATGGAAAAACATATTCTTGAAGTTTGTTTCTCTCCCGCGATTTTCTGCCGCTACGATTGCAAGGACACTATTGTAGTAATCATTGACATTCTCAGAGCCAGTTCTGCAATTTGCACAGCGTTCGAGAACGGTGCCAGTGAAATAATTCCTGTTAAGGAAATAGAAGATGCAAGGGAGTTTAAGAAAAAAGGATTCCTTGTGGCCGCCGAACGTGATGGTTTTGTTCTCGACTTTGCCGATTTCGGTAATTCTCCTTTCAATTTTACACGGGAAAAAATTGAAGGAAAAACAATTGTGTATTCAACTACAAACGGAACAAGAATAATTGAAATGGCTGCATCTTCTTATAAAACCGTAATAGGATCGTTTCTGAATATCTCATCGCTTTCAAAATGGCTTATTAAGGAAGAAAGAAATGTGAATCTTTTTTGCGCAGGATGGAAAGACAGATTCAGCCTCGAAGATGCTGTATGTGCTGGCGCAATTGCATACCGTCTGCTTGAGAGTGAAAAGTTTTTTACAATATGCGATTCGACATACGCTGCAATAGACCTGTGGGCTATGGCGGAGAAAAACCTTACGGGTTATATAGAGAAAGCAGCCCAGAGAAGCAGATTGCGTGAAAAAAAACTTGACGACTGCATCGAATTCTGCCTGACGCCCGATTTTACAGAAATTATCCCTGTCATGGAAGAAGGCAGGCTCAAACCGCTTCGAATGCTTTGATTATCTTTAATCCTTATTTGAATCCTATATTTTCCTATTTTTGTCGGGTTATTGAAATGATAACTTTATTAATACTATTTAATGAAAAAACATAATTTTTATGCAGGACCTTCGATATTGCCACAGTATACTATAGATAAAACTATAGAGGCAATCAGAGACTTTGAAGGAAGCGGACTGTCGGTGCTTGAAATATCACACAGGAGCAAGGAATTTACTAAATGTATGAATGATACCATTGCTCTGGTGAAAGAACTGCTCGATATACCTACAGGATACCATGTGATTTTTCTGGGCGGTGGCGCCAGTCTTCAGTTCTGTCTCGTGCCTATGAACCTTATGAACAGGAAGTCGGCATATCTGGTTACCGGCGAATGGGCAACAAAAGCATTCAATGAGGCTAAATTGTTTGGTGAGGCTGTTGAGGTAGCTTCGTCGAAAGACGGGAATTTTTCATATATTCCGAAACACTATACTATTCCTGCCGATGCAGATTATTTCCACATTACTACAAATAACACAATATATGGAACAGAACTGAAGGAAGATCCTGATTCTCCTGTTCCGCTATGTGCTGATATGTCGTCTGATATTTTAAGCAGACCTGTGGACGTATCAAAATATGCTGTGATATATGCCGGTGCACAAAAAAACATAGGCCCTGCAGGTGTGACAATGGTAATCATAAAGGAAGACGTCCTTGGTAAGGTTAACCGCCAAATACCTACAATTCTTGATTACCGGACACACATAAAGGCTGAATCAATGTTCAACACTCCTCCGGTTTTTGCGGTTTTCGCTGCACAGCAAACACTTATCTGGCTTAAAGGGAAAGGCGGAGTAAAAGCCATACAAAAGATAAACGCAGAAAAGGCTCAGATACTTTATGACGAAATAGAAAGAAATAAACTTTTCGTTCCTAAGGTTACTAACCCTGAAGACCGTTCGGTTATGAATATATGCTTTGTCATGAAGCCTGAATATAAAGAACTTGAAGCTGAATTTTCAGCATTTGCAAAGTCGAGAGGAATAGTGGGAATCGAAGGTCACAGAACTGTGGGCGGTTTTCGCGCCTCAACATATAATGCCCTTCCAAAAGAAAGTGTTGAAGCGCTTGTACAGGTGATGAGAGAGTTTGAATCAATGAAATAGGTTTCATTTAAGAAATTACTTTCTTTGTTTGAAAAATAAAATTCCGGTCAATTAAATTTGCCTGACTTACAATGGCTGAAGTTAAACCTTTCAGGGGTTTAAGGCCCCCCGCTTCGATAGTAAAAGAACTCTCATGCCTTCCTTACGATGTGATGAGTACATCGGAGGCCAGGGAAATGGCCGAAGGAAACAAACATTCATTACTTCATATCACAAGGTCGGAAATTGACTTTTCGGGCAACATTGACCCGCACTCCCCGGAAGTATATCGGAAATCGAAAGAAAATTTCAGAATATGGCAGGAGAGGGGATGGCTTGTTCAGGACAGCGAGCCATGTTTTTATATTTATGCCCAGACGATGGAAGGCAGGACTCAGTACGGTTTAGCAGGTTGCGCGGCAGTTGAGGATTATTTCAATGGAGTAATAAAGAAACATGAACTGACGCGCCCTGATAAGGAAAAGGACCGGATGATTCACATCAGCGTTAATAATGCCAACATTGAACCTGTTTTCCTTGCTTACCCTGCTGTTAAAGAAATAGATAAAATTGTCTCGGTTATTACAGGCAATGACAAACCTGAATATGATTTTATTGCAGACGACGGTATTGAACATCATTTCTGGGTAATCCGCGACAAAAAAATAAACAGGAGAATAGAGAAGCTTTTCCGTGAAAAGATACCTTATATATATATTGCCGACGGACATCATCGAACTGCTGCTGCCGCACTTGTAGGAAAGGAAAAAAGAGAAAATAATCCTGCCCACAGGGGCGACGAGGAATATAACTACTTCCTCGCAGTGTTATTTCCCGAAAATCAGTTAAGAATACTCGATTATAACAGAGTTGTAAAAGACCTGAACGGACTTACAGTAAAAGAATTCCTTAAGAGACTCGAAGCCGGTTTCATTGTTGAAGATAAGGGGAAAGAGATTTACCGCCCTCAGAAACTTCATAATTTTTCGATGTACCTTGATAACAAATGGTATAGCCTTACAGCGCGCGAAGGAACATACGATGATAATGATCCGGTTGGTATTCTGGATGTTAATATCCTTACAAATCAGATACTTACGCCAATACTGGATATTCAGGATTTGAAACGTTCATTGCGGATTGATTTTGTCGGGGGCATTAGAGGAATGGAAGAACTGAAAAAAAAGGTTGACATCGGAGAAATGAAAGTCGCTTTTGCTCTTTATCCTGTTACAATGAAACAGGTTATGACTATAGCCGATACAGGGAATATTATGCCTCCCAAAACTACATGGTTTGAACCGAAACTCAGAAGCGGGCTCGTAATTCACCTTCTTGAATAAAATCTATGACAGACATTGTACAAAATTTTGTGCATCTGAGAGAAGAGATACCGGCAGATATTAAAATTGTTGCGGTATCTAAATCTCATCCTTCTGGCGATATTATGACATTATATAATGCCGGTCACAAGGTTTTCGGAGAGAACAGGGTACAGGAACTTCTGAGAAAAAAGGAGATACTTCCAACAGATATAGAATGGCATCTGATAGGCCATCTGCAGACAAATAAAGTAAAAGCTTTAATTCCTCATGTGAAGCTTATTCATTCTGTTGATAGCTTTAAACTGTTATCGGTAATTGACAAGGAAGCTGAAAAGGCGGGACTTACAGTTGAATGTCTTCTTCAGTTTCATATTGCAAGGGAGGAAACCAAAACAGGATTTTCTTTCCATGAAGCTGAAGAAATGCTCGGATCTGAAGATTTTCTGAAAATAAAAAATATTAATATTACCGGTGTTATGGGTATTGCTACTCTTACAAAAGATATGAGAATTGTAAGAGAAGAATTCAGAACATTAAAAAGTTATTTTAACATTTTGGAAAATAAATATTTTAGTAATAATCTATATTTCAGAGAGTTATCAATGGGGATGTCGGGAGATTACAGATTAGCTATTGAAGAGGGAAGTACTATAGTAAGAATTGGAACTCTTATATTTGGAGAACGAGATATTTCAAAAAACAATTAATCTTGATAAAATGAGTATGCTTGATACACGATATCTTGGGCTTGAGATTAAGTCGCCGGTTATTGTCGGGAGCAGCGGTTTTTCATCAACGGTTGAGAAGATGAAAGAGGCTGAAGTTTACGGTGCAGGTGCAATTGTTATGAAGTCTCTTTTCGAAGAACAGATAAATGCATTGATTGCATCAACCCCTGTTTCCCATATTTATTCTGAAGCTGAAGATTATATGTCGAACTACATAAAATCGAATTCTGTTAGTGAATATTTGAATTTGATATCAGAAGCCAAAAAAAGTCTCCATATTCCTGTTATCCCAAGTATAAATTGCATTAATCCTGAGACATGGATTTCTTTTGCAAAGAATATTGAAGATGCAGGGGCCGATGCGATCGAAATCAATATGTTTTTTCTGCCTGTAAGTAGTAAAACCTCGGCAGAGAAAGCTGAAAAGGCATATCTGGTACTTGCTGAAAAGATCATGAATGCAATCAGAATTCCGGTAGCAATAAAAATCGGTTTCAGGTTTACCAATGTTCTTAATCTGATTGAAATGCTATACCTCAGGGGAGTTGCAGGTATAGTAATGTTCAACAGGTTTTATGAACCTGATATAGATATTGAAAAAATGAAGATAGTCCCGGCTACTATATTCAGCTCAAGCGATGACAGTCGTTATGTTCTGAGATGGATAGCTATGGCAAGCGCTCTGGATATGAAGATTGATATTTCGGCTTCAACGGGAGTACATAGTGGTACGGAAGCTGTGAAATACATTCTTGCCGGTGCCAATACCGTTCAGGTATGTTCTGTACTTTATAGGAAAGGATTACAGTATATTAAAACAATCAATGAACAGATATCTGATTGGATGAAACATAAGGGATTCTATACAATTCAGCAGTTCAGAGGGAAACTGAACTACTTATCAATAGATAAGCCAATGATGTTTGAAAGAGCACAGTTCATGAAATATTTTTCATCGCATGAATAGTGAATTAGTAATTCGATGGCTTTAAATAAAGGGGGAATGAGTAGCATATTATTAAAAGTCAATCATCATTCATAGATCGCAAATCATAATTTAATTTATTTTCTGTTTTTGAAAAATAAAAATATTGTTCTAATTTAGTCGTTGATTTAGTTGAAACTTAAATTATATGATTATGAATAAATTTTACAGAACAGGGACAGAACTATTTACAATAATTTTACTGTTTGCATTATTTCTGCCCGGTTGCGGTGGGGGCGGTGAGAAGCAGAAAAAGGAAGTTCCGCAAGTAGTTCAGAAAGATGTCGAGCGAGTTCAGGAGGATATTAAACAAGCCGAAAGAATATTCAATGCACTGCCAACGCCTCTTGAATCGGCAATGTTAATAAAAAATGCAGGTGCATCATTCGACAGGAAATATTTGAATCCTATTGAAAATCAGAAGCTATATACCACTACCAGGAGTATGGCTCTTAATCTCGGTGTTTATACATGTGACCTGAGTTTCGCAAGTTTGTATGACCAGACTCAGCTTATTATTGATTATATGAATGCTGCAAAGAAAATGGCCGACGGGCTTGGAATACTCGATGCAATAAACCAGGAAACAATTACCAAACTTGAGAATAATATAAACAACAAAGAGGTAATAATGGAGATTATTTCCGAGACATTTCTGAACACCAACTCATACCTCGCCGATAACAATCAGTCGGCAATAGCAGCAATAGTGCTTGTAGGGGGATGGATAGAAGGCCTTTATATATCCACACAGCTTGTCAATCTCAAAGATTTTGATGGTAACAAGCTTGTTGCCACCATCATTGACCAGAAACTCTCGATAGATATTCTCATTAACCTTCTCGACAGCCACAAGGGTAACCCTGTTGTGGATGAACTCATTGGTCAGATGTCGAAACTAAAAGGCGTATTCGATAAAATAAATATCCAGACCACTCCGATAAAGACCGAAATTGACCGGAGCACAAATGTAACCATCCTGAAATCGAAAGTTACAACCGATATGTCGCTGGATACATTTAAGGAACTTACTGCAGTAGTAAAGGAAATAAGAGATTCATTTGTTAAATAAGCATATTATGAAAACAATACGTATAATCTCTGCAATGGTGCTTTTGTTTTTTGCACTTTCTGTTCCGTCTCAAGCACAGTGCAAAGCCTTTGCAAAAAAAGAAGGGCTGCCTGAACTTGCACCTTATGTTCACGATGGAAATTATCATGCCGCAGTACTTGTAGAAGGTGAAGAAGCTGAACTGTACAAGACATTTTATTCCGACATGGAATATAGAGTTGCTGTAATTGGTGAAAGCAAACTACCGGCTGTAGAATTTAGGATCATGGATGAGAATAAAAATGTTCTTTATTCCAATAAAGACCATAATTATGCAAAAACATGGGATTTCAAACTTGAATCGAGCAAACAATTGAAACTGGTATTGAAGGTATCGACTTTCAATAAACCAGGCGACATTCCGGCGAGCGGATGCGTGGCAATCATGTTTGGGTTCAAGGTAAAGAAATAAATAACAGAAAGTTTTTTATTATACTTAAGGCGCTTCATGTTATGAGCGCCTTTTTTATGTTCAGAAGTTCGATTTCAGTTTTTTCCCAAGAAAACGTCCCGTATGCGAAGCTTTGCATTTGACTATGTCTTCAGGTTTGCCTTCAAAAACCACATAACCTCCCTGTTCTCCTCCTTCAGGCCCAAGATCTATAATCCAGTCGGCACATTTAATAACTTCGGGATTATGTTCAATAAGAATCACTGAATGTCCATGTTCGATGAGTGCATTAAGCGATTTCAAAAGCTTATTGATGTCGTGAAAATGAAGCCCGGTAGTGGGTTCATCAAAAATAAACAATATGTGTCCTGTTTTTTTCTCCTGACTGAGAAAGTATGCCAGCTTTACTCTCTGGCTTTCGCCGCCCGACAAAGTGCTCGACGACTGTCCGAGTTTTATATAACCAAGGCCTGTATCGGAAAGCGGTTTGAGTTTTTCAATTATCTTTTTTTCTGTCCTGCCGTTGCTGAGCCCGAAAAAAACAATGGCTTCATCAACAGTCATCTCGAGCAAATCATGAATATTTTTCCCGCGATATGTGACCTCAAGAATTTCACGTTTAAATCTTTTACCTTTGCATGCCTCGCAAACAAGCTCAATATCTGCCATAAATTGCATTTCCACTTTTATTGTTCCTTCCCCCTGACATTCCTCACATCTTCCTCCGTCAACGTTGAATGAAAAGTGTGAAGGTTTGAAGTTGTTCTGTACCGATGCCTGCTGTTCTGCAAAAAGCTTTCTTATCTCGTCGTATGCTTTAAGATAAGTTACAGGATTCGACCTGCTCGATTTACCAATTGGATTTTGATCCACCATCTCAACGCCAGTTAAAGAATTTGTATCACCGCAGATTTCAGCGAATTGTCCGGGTTTTGCACCTGTTCCGTTTATAGTGCCGTTCAAAGCCCTGTAAAGTATATCGTCAACCAGGCTCGATTTGCCGCTTCCGCTTACACCTGTCACAACCGTAATTATGTGAAGCGGAAATTTCACATCTATTGATTTCAGATTATTCTCTCTTGCACCTTTTATTTCGATATAACTGTTCCATGGTCTTCTTATTTTAGGTACTTCTATTTCAAGATTGCCGCTGAGGTACATTGAAGTGAGCGAAGCAGGAAGATTATCGCCGTCAGGTTTGCCATGGTAAACAACCTCACCTCCATTTATACCTGCGCCCGGGCCCATATCAACAATTTCGTCGGCAGCCCGTATTATTTCCTCATCGTGCTCCACTACAATCACAGTATTGCCTATGTCGCGAAGTTCTGACAGAACACTTATAAGAAGACCTGTGTCGCGCGGATGCAGGCCAATGCTCGGCTCATCGAGTATATACATCGAACCTGTAAGATTGCTGCCAAGTGAAGTCGCAAGATTTATTCTCTGTGATTCGCCTCCCGACAGAGTGGAGGAAAGCCTGTCGAGCGTCAGATAAGGTAAGCCAACATTGACTATGAATCTGAGGCGTGTAGTTATCTCTTTTAAAATTCTTTCAGCAATTTTCAGGTCATATTCCGGAAGTTCTAACGATGTAAAAAATTCGAGAAGTTCTCCGACCGGCATTGTAACCAGCTCATTTATTGACTTACCCGCCACTTTTACATATAATGCTTCTTTTCTCAGACGCGAGCCCTTGCAGGCCGGACATATAGTTTTGCCGCGGTAACGGCTTAGCATTATACGATTCTGAATTTTGTATTTTTTTTCTTCAAGATATTCGAAGAAGCTGTTTATGCCGTAAAAACAGTCGTTTCCTTCCCATAATAATTGTTTCTGTTCCGGTGTCAGCTGGTAATAAGGTTTGTGAATCGGGAAATGGAATAGATGCGCCGTTGATATAAGTTTCTCTTTCCACCATTTCATTGTCTCTCCTTTCCAGCATGTAACTGCATCGTCAAAAACAGATAAATTCTGATTCGGAATGACAAGGTTTTCATCAATCCCGATAATTTTGCCGTATCCTTCACAAACCGGACAGGCGCCAATCGGATTATTAAAACTGAACAAATGTTCTGTGGGCTCTATAAACTGTAAACCATCTTCTTCAAATCTGTCCGAGAAGTTTTCACGGAAAATTTTGTCTCCTTCGAAAATAATTACCTGACAAAAGCCCTTTCCGGCGCTAAAGGCAGTCTGGATTGAATCGGCTGCCCTACCCATGCCCTCTTCGGAATGATTCAATGTTATCCGGTCAATTACTATATTTATTTTCTGTCCGGGTTCAAAGAACAGAGCCGAATCCTTATTATCTATTCTTAATAACTCACCATTGAGCTCGATTCTGTTGAAGCCTTGTTTTATTAGAAACGAGAAGTATTCATTTAGAGATAATTTTGCAGGTATCTCTGAAGGTGATGTAATTACCACAACTGCATTCTCCGGAAACCGTTGTAAATACTTTACCACGTCGTCAACACTATGTTTTTTTACTTCTTTACCCGAAACAGGCGAAAATGTTCTGCCGATTCGTGAATAAAGAAGCCGCAGATAATCGAATATTTCAGTTGTTGTGCCAACTGTCGAACGGGAATTTCTTGTATTTACTTTCTGTTCGATAGCAATGGCAGGAGGGATGCCGTTTATGAAATCTACCTCAGGCTTGTTCATCCTTCCAAGGAACTGACGGGCATAGGAAGAAAGGCTCTCGACATACCTTCTCTGCCCTTCGGCATATATTGTGTCGAAAGCCAGAGAGGATTTACCCGAACCCGAAACGCCTGTTATGACAATAAGTTTGTCTCTTGGAATATTAAGATTTATGTTTTTAAGGTTGTGAACCCTTGCCCCACGGATTTCGATATTCCCTTCCATTTCAGGTTTATTTGCCGCTTTTTTTGGTTTATTCGTCAAAATATTTTGTTAAAAGTTCAAAATTACTACTTTTCATTTCAATATTTTTTGTTTATTTGTGTTCATAATAACCAAAAATAAACGACTGCCTATCGAATATCTCTACTCTTTTTATAAATTAAAGAGCGAGTTATGAAAAAAAATCTTTCCGATTTTGAACTCATTCAGAAGTTCAAAGAAGGCGAGCAGTCATGTTTCGAAGAATTAATCAGACGTTATAAAAACAAAGTGTATGCATATATCGGTATGTATATACATGATCAGGCTCTTGCTGAAGATATTTTCCAGGATACTTTTCTTAAAGTTATCCAGTCGGTAAAAGCCGGAAAATATTCCGACGACGGCAGGTTTCTCCCATGGGTCATTAGAATTGCCCATAATCTTATCATTGACCATTTTCGAAGGTTGAAACAGTTGAATGTAGTGCTGAATGATGACTATGAATCCGACCTGTTCAATTTAAAGTCACTGGCCGATGAAAACGTCGAGGATTCCATGATAAGGGTTCAGATAAGAAAAGATGTAAGAAATCTTATCGGCCAGTTACCTGAAGACCAGCGGGAAGTTGTGATACTGAGGCATTATACAGGGCTTAGCTTCAAAGAGATAGCAGATATTACGGGCGTAAGCATCAATACAGCGCTTGGCAGAATGAGATATGCGCTTATCAATATGCGCAAAATGATGCAGGAAAAACAGATAAGCCTTACATTTTATTGATAAAATATTATACTATTTTATATGGCATGCCGTTTTATTAAAAATCAAAATGGTATTGCCTGTGAATTTAACCTCTACTCAACTAATTTCATTTCGGAATATTAATACAGACGAAGTCGATATTTACGATGATGCCTGGGGTTTTGCATCTGAATTTACCGATGTATTGGATTTTCTTGGAACAATTGATGCCGAACCTCCTTCTGCCGCCACTGAAAAACTTCTCGAATTAATCAGTAAAAAATTGTGAAATATTTCACAAAAAGAAATTTAAGGGAAATTGCAATTTAGCCATTCCTCACTGGTTAAGCAGGTAAATGGAAAGACAGGCGGCAATGGCTGCCGTTTCGGTTCGTAAACGGCTTGAACCCAGATGAACCGAAACAAAACCTTTCGAAACAGCCTCTTGAATTTCATCTCCGGTAAAATCACCTTCAGGACCTATTAGAAAGAGAATTTCTTTTTCTCCCTTATATACTTGCATAATTGATTTTCTCTCATATTTATCGGAACAGTGAGCTATCAGCTTAAGTCCGCTCCTGTTTTGTGAAATCATTTCCCTGAAACCGGTTACAGGATTAAGAACGGTAAGTGTGGCTTTTAAAGATTGCTTCATGGCTGAGATTATTATACTTTCAACCCGTTCTTTCCGGATGCTCATTTTTTCAGTTTTATTACAAATAACCGGAGTTATTTCATCAACCCCTATCTCGACACATTTTTCAATAAGCCAGTCGAACCTTTCGGGATTTTTCAACGGGGAAACTACAAGGTGAAGTCTGTATGGCCTTTGCTGATAATCTTTTATAACATTATTGATATTTATTACACATGCCTTTGGATTTGGCTCTATAATTACGCCTTCATAAAGGTTGCCTTTACCGTCGATTAGCTTTACAATATCTGATTTACAAAGACGGAGAACTTTCGCACAGTGCCGCGACTCATTTTCATCAAGAACACAAGAGTTTCCTGATATATCCGGAGCATAAAATACCTGCATACATTATAGATTTGAAATTTACAGGGAGTTCATTTCTGTTCATCTGTTTCCTGTCCCGACTCCATTCTTTGAAGAAAGCGTGGAAGCCGGTCTTCCACAGAAATCATATAAGTGTATGGCACTCTCACCGAAGATTCGGGATGTCTGCGGTCTTTCAGTTTTATAGTTGAAATCAGGGTGTTGTAGTCAATATTTCCTGACTGAGTCATCAGAACACCTCTGAAATAGGAGAAATAATACCATGTATTATTATCTGCTTTAAGGTAGATATCGAGCATATCGCCCGATCTTCTTCTCTGAATTTCGACAAAACCGTCAACATATACATTGACTGCCTGCTGGCCTATAAGTCCGATTCCTATCTTGCCGGTGGAACGAAAAGATGATGTTGGCTCGTTCCAGTACAACTTTACATCATTCAGCAGAAGTTCGAAAGAATATTCTTTTGGCAGGCTCCTGGTTGTTCCATAGAGGCCTATCTCCTCATTTATTCTTGCTGCGACGCTTTCTCCCAGCAGGTCTTTCATACCTCTGATATAATTCTGAGAACTAAGATTAACAGGTGAAAGCGTCGGCACTCGTTTAATTTCATCGCTCATCATTGTAAGAGCTTCAGGTGAAAAATAAAAATCGAAGGCAAGAATAGATTCGAAAGTTACTTTACCCGAATCTATGTTATGGATTACCTTTCCTGCAGCGGACATTGTCAGGAGATCGTAATTAGCGCCGAAATTCAACGGCCCTTCACCCGAAAGAATGCAATAGTTTTTGTCGAAAGTTATCATGCTGCCCGGAAGTGTCAGATCAGCAAGTTTCTGCATCGAAGCTATCCTGTATAGTCCTTTTTCTTTTTCATACCATATAAATCCGTTTGCATTTACAATCTGGGCATCGCTCCACGATTTGCGTTCCGAAAGAAATGCAGGATAAACATGGGCGGAATCAACCGCAATGAATGAGCCAGAAAATACCAGGTTATCATTAACGTCTCTTGGTTTATCGGAATAAGGTATCATCACTGTTTTAGGATCTATCTGTGAGCTGAATTTTACATTATAGCTTTTCAGGTTACATCTATGAACAATACCTGCAGCTCCGGTGAAAGTAAGATGTTCATTCGATGCCAACAGTAATACATCACCCGAAAAAGTAAAGGCCGGGCTCAGCATAAAATTCTGATTAACGGGAATATATCCCGTAGCACTTGTAACGCCTTTATCAGTGGCTATCTTATTGAAGCTTATTTGCTGAATATTGTTTTCTTCATCAATATAGTTATAAACCGCACTTCCGTTGTAGTTCATACTGGTTTCAATAATTATATTGGCTGAATGAAGCAGATGCCGGTTGTTCACGGCCACAATAGCATTCTTTAGCGGTTGTATTTTTGCCCCTCTTTCGATGATAATCTTTCCGTTTTCAGGCTGAATAAGGGCGTCGGCAATAGGTATATAATTAATATTTTCGGCTTCGACAACTTCCATGTTGAGATCATATTTGCCTTTCCATGAAGTAAATGAAATCGTATCCTTTATGATATTGGTTGCAAAAAACGTCGGTTTATCGAGCCTGTTGAAATCCACTTTAAGAAGCTCTTCAGGGGTCATAAGAGGAGCCGATGCTTTACCTCTTTGTTCCATGCTGAGAATTCTTTCTTTCATATTATATTGAAAATCGGTCATAGTGCAGATGTATTGTATTTCAGGAAACTTAACTAACGAAGTGCCTGTGTTAAGGCTGAATTTCGATACATTCGCATTAAAGTCAATAGTGGCATTGACGTTTTCAGCAATGAATGAAAAATTATCTCCGCCGCGCGGTGAGATAAGATTATAATCGGCTGTATCAGCCTGAATAGTGCTCGTAGTGAAATTAAATCCTTTAGAAACAATTCGTGAATCGGTAAAATCAATATTTCCAGAGCCCTTAAGAGCTGCAGGGGTGAGTATAATTTTACCGTCGAGTTGAGTTCCGTTCCCAAACATTTCAAATTTTTTCCCTTGAGCATTATATGCTGTCCATTCGTCCTTTTGCGTAAGCCATTTAATCTCAGAATCAGTTACTCTTAATTCAGGAAACTGCCCATATCCATCAGGAGATATAGTAAATAATTTTGCACTTGTAAGCATGGAATCAGGGAAAAATTTGAACAAATCGGACTCTGTAGCCGAAGTAAGTCTGCGAAGAGTTCCAGTTCCTTCGAGTCCTTTATTGCTCATAGAGATAATATTATACATTTTCCCTTTTCCATCGTACAATTCAATGCCCTCATCGGGGATATTCATTGTAAATCCTAATGAATTGTCGGGCTGGATAATAAGATATTGTCTTGAGGGTTTCAATATTCCTCCTCCGTGAAACTCACCCGGGAGGCTCATCATTTCATTTGTATAGTGATCTATGTTCTCGTATGTAAAGGGTTCGATTTTGAAATAAAAATCCTGTTGCTTGTAAATTCCTTCCAGTCCCGGAATCTTATCGAAGAAAATGTAGGAATAAGCTGTTGCATTTATTATCGGATATTGAGCCAGACTCTTTAGTCCTGATTTATTGTCGGGACGGTCAATATATAGTTCGGCAGTTGTAAGCTGGATGAGATTATCAATATCTTTTATAATCGGACGACTAAGATTATCCCTCTGGTCAGTTTCAACTGCAATCATTATTGAGTCAATTTTATGCAGGTTTATTTTGAATGTATCGTAGTCGAACATGAACTCATGGCCGAATATTGTAAAAAGTCCTGCCTCCACAACGCCGTCGAATGCAATGCTTCTGTTTTTGCCGACAACGATTCTATTGTCGTAGGGATAGATTGCAACACTTTGTGAATCGCTAAGGAAAACCTCCGGCACTCCGTTTATTGCAAGCCTGTAGTTTGTCAGGTCGAGGATTGCATTTTCTGTGGATGCGCCGGTTTCACTGGCGATAGTTATCACATCATAATCTTTTTTCCCTCCATAAGAGGCAATGAAATCGTCGACTTTTTTCTTTATCGTAACCTCATTATTATTTCTATCGTAGAAAAGAAATCCCTTGTTTGCAAGATCGACGCAAAGGCCTGTTACAGATTCTTCTGGTAATTTAAGCCAGTTGGCAAAATCTTTTACCGGGAAAGTTTCAGAGTAATACCAGTTAGCAAATTCCCTGAGGCGAAAGAGAGGATGATATTCGTCCATTCCTGCCAGGCGTTCGAAGTAGTTTGCATTGAAAAAAGAAACAGATTCAAATTGGGCCTGACCCATTGAAGCACCTCTTGCATGTGAGAGAAGTATTTTGGATTCATTCATCTTCCATCTCATATTTTCAAAATACATATCGAATCCATGATACGAATCAAACCATGGGCTTTTTGATGCCGGATTATTATTCCGGAAAAGGCTTACTTCCCTTGTTTCGGCATTATATGAAAATCCAATACCTGAATGAAAAATAGAATCTTTGTCGAGATAAAGCGTGGAGGAAGATTCCTGTGTGTTTATTCCGTTTTTATTGATGATACATGCTTTTGTTGTCATTTTGAGGTAAAGGGTGTCGTTCCTGAAAAGAGTTACTTTTGCAGGTGTGAGGTTGTCACCTGTACCATTTACGGCATTTCCTTCAAGTTTTATACCGCCTTCATAATTAACATCTTTGAAGATATTTTTTATCGAGAAAGTTTTTTCGTAAGTATCGAACTGTGGATAA
>CAZIRN010000029.1:0-4567 GCA_964541495.1 uncultured Rikenella sp.
ACATTAACAGTTAATAATCAACAATTTAATATGTTCTTAAGGAACGACTAAATATCATTAAACCAAAATGTTAAATTTATTGTTAATGTAAAGATAAAAAACTAATTGAAAATATATTAATCTCATAATAAATTTTATAAAAAAATTAGATTCAAAAAATTTTATAAGACAGAGGTTCATAGGCGAGCATTTCTGAAAGCCGGGAGAATTATTTAGGGACCGTTGGGAGTTTCACGGAAAGGGTAAAAGTCAGAAAATAGTAAACATCATTTGCTTTTGAATAAATAGATGTATATCCGTCAATATAATCCGAAAATGAGTATCTGCCGCCTAATTCGACTCCGAAATTCATCCTGGCTGAGTAGGCCATCGAAACGCCGACTCCTGCAGGTATAACTGCTGTAAAACCGCCGGGTTTTGTTTTTCCGGTTGGGGAATCAATGTTCTGATTATTTACGCTGTATGCCAATCCTCCGATGCCGCCGAAAGCATATAAATTCATAGTGGACAACAAAGGTAGAAGAACAATTCGTTTACCTTTCAGGAATATATAGCTTGATTCTCTTTTGGATCTGATAAAATAATATTCTCCCAGCAGGGAAGATTCAAAGAAAGCGGTTGACGATTCGAATCCTCTTGCCACGTTCGACCCGCGGGCATCTGTTGCGTGAAAAAAACCGCCGGCAAGATTGAGTCTTGCAGTAAAACTATTTGTTATTCTGTATTTCAAGGCTGCCATCATATTAAAACGGGTATGGTGGAAAGATAAATCTTTGAAGCCGAAGGCATTTTCTCCGATAGAATAACCGCCTATATCACCGAAAAATTGAGTAATACCCAACCCTGCAACTAACTCATACCTGCGCATCCTCCAGAGTTCCGGTTCTAAAGAAGAAGGCGCAAACCTTCTGGGGTTTTGAATCTGAGCCTCAGTTATAAAAGAAGTCATTAACAAGATAAATATTGCCTGAATCTTACTGATCTTTTTCATATCGGACATTTTGAAATCAGATGTTCATAAATATTTACCTAATTTAAGAAAAATTCCTGAAAAAGAACATTGTAAGGTAGAAATTTATCCTGTTTATTTGAGTAGTTAAAAATAAATACAGAGAAATTATTATCCAAACGGCTTATCTCCGAACGGACTCTGGAAAGGAGAATCGTTTCCCTTTTTCCCGTCGCCTCTTGGAGGCGGGTTGGGAGGCATCGTAGTCATCATCACAAGAGAAATGGAATAATCGAGTGATATTTTAGTAATTTCTGGTTTTTTATATTTCTTTTTTTCTGACATTAAAAAAACGTTTATCGTTTCATGTTTCACGTTTATCGTTTTATGGAGTTTAGTGGTCAACATTAGAGGGGCTAATTAACAACAATTTTCTCTGTATATTTTAATAATCCAGATCTGATTTCCACGATATATAATCCAGGAGATAAATTTACAGGAATCTGATTGACGGAACTTTTCTGAAATTCGATATTTTTACCCGTATTACGAATCTTTCCGGCCATATCGAAAACATTTACAGTACCGATTTTCCCTGACCAGTCATCCGATAGCGGTAAGATATTCAAATAATTATTATAAAAGTATATATTGAACTCATTGTCATTATTATTTATAATATTATTGACTTCTGTTGTTATATCAGCTATTTTTAGTATAAATCTGTTTGTAAATGTACCCTTTGCAGAAGAAAACGTTACAACCGGTGTTGTTTTCAAGTTTGCTGTATATCCTGTTGTATTGTCAATAAGGGAAACATTGTAATTATCCAGGCCCTGAAGTTGTGTTGCCATTATTGTATGATTACCGTCCGATATTACATTCACCACTAATGGTATTTCAACTGAGGATTCCGGGAATGGCTGGCCGTTTATTGCATAGTTCACTCCTTCCATAGTGGAATAGATATAAGTTTTTGTCTCGGAAGCAAACATCTTGACAGCATCGAAATCATAGTCGCATGTTGTTTTTGCGTTTACGTCAAAGCGTACCACTGTCTCGTCATGATAAAATGGATCTTCATTGAGTTTAATTCTTATTAGAGGGATGGCCGTTTGTCCTTTATAACGTGCATGAATATTATCGTGTGTTCTTGATTCGGCCGGAATGGTAATTGAATTACCAGTACTGTAAGTCTTTATGAAAAACCCCTGCATTGGAGGTATTATTCCTGTCACATCCTCAGGGCTACCCACACCTCCGATATAAGAACATTGCTCATTATTCCTGGTAAAATATAATCCCTTACTGGTGTTTGCTGGATATGGATTATATACTTCGTCCACTACGTCATCCCAGTTAAGCCCTGAGGAATAAGGATTACCGAGAAGGTTGAATCCGTGCATAAAAGGCATTCCGCTATATCCAAGCTGAATCGTAAAGTCGGAAGTATTTGGGATTCCACTGAAATTAAACGTGTTATCGTCATTATCCCAGAAGTTATAACCTTTGCTTGGAATAAGTGTGTTAAAAGTTGGTCCGTCAGAGAGGCCTGTCGAATAAACATAACCGTCGAAGGCCACCCATCCCTGCAAAAGGGAAAGAAAAGGCTTGCTCTCCACATATTGAGCAAGGTCGAGAGTGACCGCTGTGAATACATCGGTTGAGAGAGAGGTAACCGGACTTGAAATATAGTGCCATTTATAATCTTCAAGTAGTTCGCTGCCACCTCCTGAAAGGTATAATTCATATTCTACATTGTTTCCCGAGTATGAGTCAACTATAAGAGAACTAAGACTTGAGGAATTGCATTTCAGCCTTAGAGTTCCGTAATTTGTAATGGAAGAAATAGTGGCTTTTGCCCCTGGTTCGAGGAGCATATAGCATCCCGAAGAAACTGAAGCGCTTGAAACCTGGGGAGCAACAGATGAAGACGAAAGTGAAGGAATAACTATGTCGCCTGTGGCATTGGGATGTCCCGGATAAAGGCCTTGTTCCCAGTTTCCCGGAGCAGTCCATGAGTAATTATCGTATGGTTCGGTTTTCCATCTGCTGTATTGCACTTCATAAGCGCCAATATCGGTTGTATATATTCTGCTGTTGCCCGGATAGTCAGTAGTTGGAATTGTAATGCCTGTATATGAATTTATCCCCGCATCTCGGCATGGGGAAATGAATTTAATTGACCAGTCAGAGCCATCGGTGGCAGTGAAATTTGGTCCATCAGATGCATCATTGTCAGAATTAAGCAATATAGGATTGACAGGTGTCCCGGATGAATAAGTTATTCCTCTGTAAGCGCTATAGATAATGTTTGATGCGCTTGTATTGTACATGTAAATCTGTTTTAGTGAAGAGCCCCAAAAGATACTGTTTATAACTTTAGCATTAGGGGACGAGTACAAAAGAAGTGCCTGACCTTCGGTAATAGTAGATGTATTATTCACAAAGGTACAATTAACGATTTTTGTAGAAGTATTTGTCTGGCATGCAAGTCCACCTCCGGTATAATATGATACGCTTGGTTCGAGGCACTGATTACTGTCGAAAATACAGTTCTGAATGACTGAGCCTGAGCCATTCCAGCAATATATGCCTCCGCCTGCCCGGCACGATTTATTATTATAAATATAACAATTTTTTATAGATGCATTTTTGTTCTGGTTAACAAATATGGCTCCTCCCCAATATGCATAGTTGTTTCTCAGAATAGAGTTTGAAATTATAAGATTGCTAAAGTTGGTATGAATGGCGCCGCCATAGCCCTTGTAATCGGTAAAGGCATGAACATCTCCATATTCAATGATACAGTAATCGATAACTGATGGTATAGATTCAGAAGGAGCGTTAAAGTAGATATGCCCCCACCGCTCTCCTGTTTCTCCATAATTCCCGTCATTATCGTCATCAGATGTAAATGTTATCATATTGCCGGGTGAACCGAGAGCTTCGAGACAGCCTGTACCCGTTATAATCAAATCAGCGTTTTCGGCAATAAATATAATTATAGCACCTGGGCTGATAGTAAGAGTTTCATTGTCAATAGTAATATCTCCATTGATATATTTAATACCACTCCATACCATATCATGATCAAGAGTTCCGCTCCATGGTGATGTATAAGTGCCATTCCCGGTAAGTTGTGCTGAGAGAACTGATGGAATGAGAAAATATATAAATATTAACAGGTACTTTTTCATTTCATGGCCGTTTTACCTCAGGACTATTCTAAGATGATAAATGTTGCATTTAACTACGAACTAATTTAAAACAAATGTAAAAATATTTAATGAATTTATAATTGAATGTTTTACTTATGTTCAAAATTATTCGGAAATAAAATAACTCCGAGGAGAAAGAAGGTTAACTTTTGGAAATTGAAATAAGTATTGATGAATGTTATAATTGGAAGTCCTTAGGTTGAAGGAGTTGACCAAGAAAGTTTAAAGAGTTGAAAGGGTTGAAAAAGAAGGTTGAAGGAGTTTAAAGGGTTCAAGAAGAAAGTTGAAAGAGTTGAAAGGGTTGAAAGGGTTTAAAGGTGGACTCCTTCAACTCCTTCAACTCCTTAAACTCCTTCAACTTGCCCTTTAATGTTCTTTCTCGTAATATATTGCAGTG
>CAZIRN010000029.1:4667-16759 GCA_964541495.1 uncultured Rikenella sp.
CCTTAAACTCCTTCAACTTGCCCTTTAATGTTCTTTCTCGTAATATATTGCAGTGGCGAAGAAGGGTTGAAAGAGTTGACCAAGAAAGTTGAAAGAGTTGAAAGGGTTTAAAGGGTTTAAAGGTGGTCTCCTTCAACTCCTTCAACTCCTTCAACTTGCTCCTTAATGTTCTTTCTCGTAATATATTGCAGTGACGAAGAAGGGTTGAAAGAGTTGACCAAGAAAGTTGAAAGAGTTAAAAGGGTTTAAAGGGTTGAAAGGGAGGGTGTTCAAAAAAGTGTGTCAAAGAGTAAGTAATAAAAAATAGATTTGACACATGGAAAATAAGGAACGAAAACGGACGCCTCGAATAGAGGAACTGATTCCTGACTCTGAGAGGCGGGAGCAGGTATTAAACAGGTTATACAAAGGGGAACCCATACTTGGGGATGGAGGCATATTTACAGAAATGCTTCAAGCCTTTGTCAATGCAGCCCTTGAAGGGGAGATGGATCATCATCTGAAAGGGGGAAAAGGTGGATGCCAGGGCAACAGGCGCAACGGTCATACGCACAAGGTAGTAAGAAGCACAGCAGGTCCATTTGAAGTTCATACTCCCCGGGACCGGGATGGGGAACACGAACCCATTCTGATTAAGAAATGGGAAAGGGAACTTGGGACCGGTCTGGATGATATCATACTGAGTTTATATGCACGAGGACAATCGGTTGAAGATGTTCGGTATCAGTTGCGCAGGTTGTATGGATTAGAAGTGAGCGCAGGAGCGATAAGTGCGGTTACCGACCGTGTCTGGAGCGAGATTACCCAATGGCAGGAAAGGCCTCTGTCACCATTACAGGTAATAGTTTACCTGGATGCAATTCATTACAAGGTAAGGGAATCAGGTCAGATTATCTCCAAGGCGATATATACGGTTTATGGGGTAGATGTAAATGGAGAGCGAGATGTACTTGGGCTTTATCTGAGCGACAATGAAGGCTCGCGACAATGGGGTCTCATCCTTGAAGATATCAAGCGCAGAGGAGTGGATGATGTCTTATTCTTTTGTGTAGATGGGCTTAAGGGGTTCAAAGAGGTGATTGAACAGGTATATCCTGAATCGATCCTGCAGCGCTGTATTGTTCATATGGTGCGAACATCGACACGGTTTGTAAGTGACAAAGATATTAAGGCAGTGTGTTCAGATCTGCGCAAAATTTACTCTTCAGCAGACAGGCAGCATGCGGAAATTGCCATGGAAGCCTTTGGTGAAAAATGGGGCAAATACCCTGAGATAAAGCCAAAATGGGAAGAGAACTGGGAAGAGTTGATGGCATTTATGGATTATAGCTCCAATATCCGCAGGATGATTTATACGACCAATCCAGTAGAAGCTCTTCACCGAATTATGCG
The DNA here is from genome assembly GCA_964541495.1 of uncultured Rikenella sp. GTDB lineage: Bacteria > Bacteroidota > Bacteroidia > Bacteroidales > VadinHA17 > LD21. The sequence continues at coordinate 6,060 of CAZIRN010000029.1, forward strand.
CAAGGTCACAAAAACAAAAGGAGCATGGATCAATGACAAGGGATTATTAAAACAGCTATATTTAGCACTTAAGTACAACGAAAAAAGCTGGAAACGTAAAGCCTTCAACTGGCTTCCGATCCATAGAGAGCTCATTGAAAAGTTTGGAGACAGGTATGCAAAATTTGTTGTCCAATAAGTTTACCCGAAAAAGAAAATGACACACTTTTTTGAACATACCCTTGAAAGGTGGTCTCCTTCAACTCCTTCAACTCCTTAAACTCCTTCAACTTCCTGCTTCCCATGCAACTTTCCCTTACAAATTATTGTCATCCTTATTTGTAAATTCAATTTATCGAGTAAATTTGTTACTCACTAACTTTACCTGATGATAGGAAGCCTGATAACCTCTCAGACAAGGATAAAACTGCTTAAGAAATTTTTTCTTAACAGCAATACCTGCGCTCATCTGCGCGGACTGGAGGCTGAGTTCGGGGAATCGTCAAATGCAATACGGGTGGAACTGAACAGACTCGAAGAAGCAGGATTACTGACCTCGGAACGCGAAGGCAACCGGAAACTATACAGGGCAAACTGCAACCACCCGCTATTCGGAGATATACATAACATCATCCTTAAAGAAACCGGCATAGATAAAATAATAGAGAATGTGATCCATAAGATGGGTAACCTTATTTCGGTTTACCTGACCGGCGATTTTGCTCAGGGCCGCGACAGTAACATCATCGAGCTCATTCTTGTGGGTGATAATATCAACCTCGAATATCTCGGACGAAAAATTGCACAGGCCGAGGACATGGTTGGACGCAAGGTTGAATTTGTGCTTGTTGCCCCTGAGGACGAGGTAAAATATATTAAAGGATTTAAACCGTCAGAACTGCTGACGTTGTGGGAAGCGGAGTGAGGGGAGAGGCAGAGAGGGAACGAGGGAGCGAAGAGGCGAAGGGGCGAGGGAGAGAAGAGGCGAAGAGGAGAAGAGGAGAAGAGGCGAGAGAGCGAACGGACATACAAAATAGTGAGATTTTAAAAAAAATTATATGGAGTTAATAAAGACTCATAAGGATCTGAAGGTTTATCAGCTTTCATTCGAGGCTGGAATGAAAGTATTTCATGTAACAAAATCTTTTCCCATAGAAGAAATGTATTCGTTAACCGACCAGATAAGGAGATCATCGAGGTCAGTATCCGGTAATATAGCTGAAGCATTCAGGAAACGTAAATATGAGAAATCTTTTATATCGAAACTTAGTGATGCTGAAGCAGAAGCTGCAGAAACACAGGTATGGCTGGATTATGTTCTAAAATGCGGATACTTGGATGAAAATATTTATTTTGAATTATTTGATATGTATGATCATATAATTTCAATGCTGGTGAACATGAGTATAAAACCTGAAAAATGGACAGTTTAAATAAATATATGATCGCATATTCGCTTATTCGCTCGCTCGCACATTCGAAAAAAAAATAAAAGAAGAGAGAATAATATTATAAACAACGGGAGAAGGCTTAAAAAGTAAATAAATTTGAAGATTATAGCAGAACAGGCAATGCGCCTGTAATGCATTGAATATAAATATAATAAATGCCTTGTTAGTACATATAACCCATGTGACTGACGGGGCGGGAGCATGCCCGGCCATTACGGTCGGGAAGATAAAAGATAAAAGATAAAAGGAAAAAGATAAAAGTAGTGGAAAAGAAAAATGATCTGGTGGAGAGGTTGTTTGAATTTGCGGTGAGGGTAATTGAATTCTTAAAAACATTACCTTATTCACCTGAAAATAAAACAATTCGTACTCAACTATCAAGGGCTGCATGTTCTTCAGGTGCCAATTACGAGGAGGCTCAATCAGGATCTTCAAAAGCAGATTTTGCAAATAAAGTCAGAATATCTCTTCGTGAAATGCGGGAATCGAATTACTGGCTTCGTATAATAAAAAGAATCACACCCGAAGTTAATGGCACTGAGCTCGATTACCTGATTACTGAATCATCGGAATTAAAAAGCATTTTAGGGTCAATAGTTCAAAAAACCAGATAAAAATAGAAAAGTGGAGAGAAAAACGAGGAGAATTACAAAACACTTTTATCTTGTGACTTTTGTCTTTTATCTTATAACATGTGACTTTTGTCTTTTATCTTAATCAAACTTCGGTAGAAAAATGATAAATAATCTATTGGTTACATAGAGATAATTATCAGCTCCTTGCTCTTCCAATTCCCGGTGCTCGGCTTCGCTTCGTGAGCCCTGAGCCCCATGCTCTGTGCTCCGTGCTCCGTGCCCTGAGCCCCGTGCCCTGAGCCCTGCGCCCCGTGCTTCTTATTACGAGAAACGAGAAACGTTAAACGTTAAACGAAGAGTTCACAAAGTAAATCTATTTTACATTCTCATTTTTAAATTGTAAATTTTGCGTATTGCAATTCAACAATCCAACTATATTCCGTGGAAGGGTTATTTTGATATTATCAGGTCGGTCGATATGTTTGTGTTGTATGATGATGTACAATTCACACGTCGTGACTGGCGTAATAGAAACAGAATAAAAACACCTTCTGGTCTGTTATGGCTTACTATACCTGTGAAGGTGAAAAGCAAATTTAATCAGTTAATAAGAGAAGTCGAAGTAGCTGATAGCAAGTGGGCTAAGAAACACTGGAAAACGATATGCTATAACTATTCCTGCACAAGATATTTTGAAGAGTATAAAAGATGTTTTGAGGATGCATATAAAGAAGCAGGTGAAATGAAAATGCTTACAGATATAAATATACATTTTCTAAACCTTATTAATTCATTACTTGGAATAAAAACACTTATAAAAAGAGTAGAAGAATATTCTTCCGAAGGCAGAAGGAGTGATAGGATTTTGTCATTATGCCGTGCTTCAGGAGCAACTGAATATCTTACAGGACCATCGGGTATGAATTACCTCAATCATGAGAAATTTACCAGCCAGGGAGTAAAGATATTGATTGCCGATTATTCTAATTATCGCGATTATACACAACCATGGCCTCCTTTTGTGCATTTTGTAAGCATTATTGACCTTCTTTTCTGTACAGGTAAGAATGCTGTCAGTTATATGAAAAAAACCTGATGGAAATTTCTGTTGTTATACCTGTATATAAAGGAGAAAAATCTTTAATGAGACTTTTTGAAAAGATCTGCTATGAACTTACAGGAAGATATTCGTATGAAGTACTATTTGTTCATGACAAAGGGAGTGAAAGAAGTAAGGAAGTAATAAAAAGAATTGTTATACACAGACCTGATGTGGCAAGAGGATATTTTCTTCCTGTCAATATGGGTCAGCACAAAGCAGTATTAGAAGGTTTAAAAAAAGCCAGAGGAGAATACATTATAACAATGGATGAAGACCTCCAGCATGATCCTGCATATATAATACCTCTTGTGGAAAAACAGAAAGAAGGAGGATTTGATGTTGTTTATGCAAAGTTTATAAAAATGGAACAACCATATATTAGGTTGTGGATGTCAGGATTTTTAAGAGTCATACTGCGTAAAACTGTACCCGGGCTCTATCCATATTATTCACCTTTCCGTCTTATAAAGAGGGATATGGCTGAGAAAATCCTGCCATTACATTATTCTTATACTTTTATTGATGGCTCTCTGGGGAAAGTGACAGATAATTTCGGTTATATAGATGCTATTCATCATGACAGACCTGACGGGGGAAGTTCATATTCATATTTTAAACTTTTTAAGCATGCACTGCTTATCATGTGGAATTACTCGTTATTTTCGAAATGGCGTAAATCAATTAGTAAGACTACGTCAACCCACCTTCACTTTTTTAAAGTGGTAAAAAAAGAAAAAGCTACAGCTGACAAAGTAAATAGTGAATTTTACTCTGTCTCTTTTTGCGATAATTATTTTGTTACACAGAATTCACAGAGGGCATTAGAGTTACTCAGAGAGAATCATTCAGTCCTTGACCGGTCTGCCAATGACGAATAAAAAGCTAAAACTTAAACGAAAAACGAAAATAATGAAGATCGCTATAATAGGTATTGAGGGAACAGCAAGGAATATCATTGAGCAGATTGATGACGCTGTAAAGAATCACGGTTATCAGGCAGAAATAGCCGGAGTTGTTATAGATACTTATCCTTCAGGATCGCTCGTGGCAGGATTTCCGGTTCTTTGCGGTACGTGGAACATTGATACGCTTCTGAACGACACCGGTATATCGTTTATTTTTGCACTTTACAAACCGGATAAGCTGAAAGAAAGATATAATATTCTGATGAGTTACAGGATTCCTTATGAGAGATTTACAAATTTTGTTCATCCAATGGCTTATGTAGCCAGAAGCGTTAGAATGGGCAACGGCAATGTAATATTGAGTAATTCAACTGTACAGAGTGATGTTGTTATGGGAAGTTTCAATATAATAAACAGCGGTGTTACTATAGAACATGAGTCTGCGTTAGGAAATGGTAATTTTATTGCAGCGAATTCATGTTTAGGATCAAAGGTGAAGATTGGCAGTCATTGTTTTATAGGATTGAATTCATCTGTGCGCGAAAATGTTACACTTGGAGATGAATTATTTGTTGGAATGCATTCACTGGTGCTGAAGGATTATGGTAATGAAATAATAACAGGCATACCTGCAAAACCAATATCTTAAGAAAATAAGTCCATGAGAATACCATATAATAAGCCATGGGCATCTGAAAAATCAATAGAATATATAAGGGAGGCAATTTCAAATGGACATCTGTCCGGGAATGGTCGGTTTACTTTTCAATGCCACGACTTTTTTAAAAAACGATATAATCTGCAGAACTGCTTGCTCACAACCTCCTGCACTGACGCTCTCGAAATGGCTGCTATGCTGATTAACATCAAACCGGGTGATGAGGTCATTGTGCCATCTTTTACCTTTGTATCAACAGCTCTTGCATTTGAAAGAGAAGGAGCCAGGATAAGGTTTGCCGATTCACGTACAGATTACCCTGGCATGGATGAAACAATGGTGGAATCTCTTATTAATGAAAAAACAAAAGCAATAGTTCCAGTTCATTATGCCGGAATTGCATGCAATATGGAGAAGATAATGGAACTAGCATCAAATAGAAACCTTTATGTTATCGAAGATGCTGCTCATGCAATAGAAAGTTATTATAAAGGGAAACCCCTTGGAAGTATCGGCCACTTTGGATGTTTTTCTTTTCATGAAACAAAAAACATACATTGCGGTGAAGGCGGAATGCTTGCTGTCAATGATACACAATACGCAGAAAGAGCAGAGATTTTATGGGAAAAAGGAACAAACAGGGCACAATTTTTCAGAGGAAAAGCATCATTTTATGAATGGAAAGATACTGGCTCTTCTTTTCTGCCGTCCGAAATTAATGCAGCATTTCTTTATGCCCAGCTACAGGAAATAGAAAAAATACAGGACCGGAGATTGATGATATGGAATCGTTATTATAAAGGTTTTAAACAATTAGATGTTGCCGGTTATGTTAAATTACCTGTGCTTCCTGAATATTCAACATTAAACGGAAATTCTTTCTTCCTGATATGTAGAAATAAGGCAGGAAGAGATGGCCTTATTGCCTTTCTTAAACAATATGGAATCATGGCATTGTCACATTATCTGCCTCTGCATAAATCGGAGTATTACTCTAAAAAATATGATGGATGCTCACTTCCTATGAGCGAAAAATATAGCGATACAATTATCAGATTCCCTATTTATTATGAACTTTCTGAAGAAGATGTTGATGAAATCATTGACAAAACAGTAAGATTTTTCATGAGAAAGAGCTGAAATGAAGAGTTCTTATGTAAAAAATATATGGGGAAGATATCTTTTATTAATACTTTTCCTTAATTTTATTATTCGCCTGATAGTATTTAATAATACAACTCTTTTCAATTTTTCCGATTATGGAGCTTATCTTAACGCGGTAGATAGAATCGGAAATGGACAGCAGGTTAAGCTTCGTGGCGGAAATTTTCTTTTTGCAATATCATATATCGGGTATTTTGCAAAATATATTCTTGGTAATCTGAACTATTTTTTCTGGTTCAATTGTTTACTTGGAACTATTACTACATTTATTGTTTCGTTCCTCATAATAAAAATAACCGGCAAACCGGCTGCAGGACTTATAACAGCCATCTTGCTGACTTTTTATACTGAGTTCATGGTTTTCTCTTCAGTGTTCTATACTCCTGTAATAATGTTATTTCTTCTGTCATTAATAATATTACTTCTGTATTATTATTTTCATACAGGAAGTAAAATTAAAGAGATGTTTTATCTTTTTACCTTACTCGGAGTTTATCTTCTTACATTTTTGTTTAAACCTGAACTGACATATCTGCCGGTTTTTATCATTTTATCGTGCATTTTCTTTATAAGAAGAAAAATTGTAGTGAGAAAAAATCTGATTCTATCAATAGTGCTTCTGTCAGGCATATTCCTCGTTAAATTATCAGGCATTTATTATAAGGAATATAATAATAATGAAGTTATGGCCAATGATTTTGTCTTTTTTGGTCATACTGATTACGGGGGAGACGGCGGAGAGGGGTCTTTTGTATATCAGGCGAATGAAGAAAGGTACAAAAAAGCATGGGACGAATATGTGATTAAAAACAATCTGAATAATCCCACGCGGGCAGACAGGAATGAATTTCAAATGAATGAAATTAAAAAATTCATTACCAGGAAACCTCTTGAATGGGAAGGATTGCAGCTTACAAAATTCTTTCGTACTTTTGGTGTAGTCCCCGAAACAAGCAGTTTTAAAATACTTTACACCGGACCTATGAAAAATAAGCTTTGGTTTACCTCAATAGTTGTTGCTGCTCCGGTTGCAATAATTTTATTGTTATTTATAGTTTTTTTTGATTTTCAGTCGCTTAAAAATCTTTTTTATGTTTCAACGGTTAATGGAACACAATCAGGGAACCACAGTGATGAGAGTGGTTACCGGCCACCGCTCACCTCTTTCCGGGATTCGGGCAAATCAGGATTTATCTATATTTACCTGATCTTATTTATTTATTACATAACTGCTACTATTTTCTATGGCCATTACCAGGAACGATACAGATTACCTGTTATGGTTGTTTTTATAGTGCCAGTTCTAGGATTTTTTATCGCATCGTTCAATAAAAAACACTTTTTTGATATGACTTCATTAATTATTAAAACTGTTATCATTGCATTGTTTCTGACAATTTGGATTTTTCAAGCAAAAAAGGCAATAAGTAATGAGGTGAGATTGAAAAATGCCATAGAATCAGTTGCTGATAAAAATTGAATAAACAAGGTAATATTAAGTTTCATGGAAAAATTAAATTCGTAATACCTGTTGAATTTCTATAGAAAACATTTTAAAATGTCTGATCATTTTTATTTTAGCTTTTTGCAACGAACCTGATATACTGAATAATGAAAAATTTTGCCAGATCATTTATTTTTATATTTATTGTTATTTCTTCATGTACTTCACAGAAGAAATTAACTTATCTGAATAATCTTCCCGAAACGGGAGGAGAAGAGTTTCTGATGGAAATACCTGATTACAGACTCCAGCCACGTGATGTACTCTATATTACAATTAAGGCAATGACACCCGACGGCACAATTAAAGATTTTCTTATCGGCACACAATATCCTCAGACCTATTCTGCTCTTCAGGGCGAAGGAGGAGGTTATCTTTATGGATATGACGTAAATTCTGAAGGCAATATTTTAATTCCTGTTATAGGTCAGGTTAAAGTTGCCGGGCTTACTCTCGATGAAACAAAAAAACTCTTGCAGACTAAATCAGAACAGGTGTTCGCAGGCGCCACAGTCGAGTGCAAACTCCTGAGCTTTAAGTTTACAGTGATAGGCGAGGTCAGATCTCCAGGCTCCTATATCAATTATAACAACTATCTCACTGTCCTCGAGGCTATCGGACGTGCAGGCGGGATAGACGACTTCGGCCGCAGGGATAAGATACTCGTTGTGCGCCCCGTTGCAGGCGGAACAAAAACCTTTACCCTTAACCTTCAGGATAAGAACCTCCTTTCAAGCGAATCATATTTCCTCCTGCCAAACGACGTGGTTATCGTCGAACCCCAGCCGAAAAAAATATTCAACCTGAACCTTCCAACCTTCTCGTTTATTTTAACATCAGTAACATCGGCAATAACAACAACACTGCTGCTCATAAACTATTTTAAGTAAAAACGTTTCACGTTTCATGTTTCACGTTTATTGTAATTTTGTTTATTGTTTACCAGGTTGGACCTGATATAAAAAACTGGATTACAAATTATAACAATCTGTCTGAATAAAATAATAAATATAAGATTTAGGCTGTAAAATATTTTGTTAATATCAATTGGAACATAAAACTAAGAATTAATTCCGGAAATTGTTCTTAGTAGAAAATCAGCAAAAGCAAAATGAAATATTTAGCCCGTCAGGGCTTATAATTCCATAGCCGGAGCATTATTGATTTTTTATACATTTGTCCGTAGGACATTAATAATAATTATGGCTAATACATATACACAATTGTATATACAATACATTTTTGCAGTACAGGACAGGCAATGTTTAATAAAAGACGATTGGAAAACGGATCTTTATAAATATATGGCCGGAATCATAGAGCAGCAAGGCCATAAACTTTACAGAATTAACGGTATGCCCGACCATGTGCATATTTTTGTAAGCATGAGCCCAAATCAGTCGCCATCGGACCTTATGTATCATGTAAAAAGAAGCTCGTCGCTATGGATAAATAAAAATCATCTTGTTACCGGTAGATTCACGTGGCAGGAAGGTTTCGGAGCATTTACGTATGGTAAATCTCAGATATCTAATTTAATAAAATATATTGATGAACAGGAAATTCATCACCGGGGAATGAATTTTATCGATGAATATAAGGGATACCTGAAAGAATATGAGATTGATTACGATGAAAGGTTCGTGTTTAAATCCATATATTAATTCCGGTAATATTAATCATAGCTTCACTTCTTCAGGAAATATTTATCCCCTGACGGGGAATAATAATATTTTACGGATTGGTTATGCTATTGATGTTATTCCCCTGACGGGGAATGAAACTATTTTTGTCAATGAAATACATTGCTATGTTTACTGTTATCCGAATGGAAATGAAAGTGTAGGAAACAGGAGGGCATTTGATTGTGAATAGACAAAACAGAACTAGATGACCTCTTCGAACGCATAGATAAAATCTCACGCAAAATAAATACACTGATTAATCACCTAAAAAATTCAAATATATCAGGAATAAAATATAAAAGGCCATAAAAATTACTAATCACATTAAACTCTAAACGCCAAACGTGAAACGTGAAACGTGAAAAGATAAACGAAAAACGATAAACCATGACTTCTCCTTCCCCCCTCAACAACCCTTCTCAGCCCTATTACACTCTTCCTGAGGAAGAAGGGCTCGACTTTAAACGCTATTTATCTCTTTTTATCAGCAACTGGTACTGGTTTGCCGGTGCACTTCTGATTGCCCTGAGCATTGCCTATTCTATAAACCGATGGTCGGAAGATGTTTACAGTGTTTCTTCCACACTTCTTATAAAAGATGAACAATTAATGGGAGGCTTAAGTTCCGGCACAACAACACTTTTCCCCGGGATGGAGGCTTTCAGAAGTCAGCAGAATCTTAAAAATGAAATGGGAATACTCAGGTCGTTTACTCTTAATTACAGGGTTATGCAGGAGATGCCCGACTTTCATGTTGATTATACGGCAGTGGGAAGAAGGGGAATCGTTGAAAAGAGAATTTATAACAAAAGCCCGTTTATCGTTATTTATGATTCCCTTAATAAACAGACAATCGGCGAGAAAGTGAATGTAAAAATACTTTCGGCTAAGAAATATAAGATTGAAATAGACGGCGAAAGAAACTTCTCGAAGGAGATGAATTTTGGTGACAGGTTCAATGAACAGGGATTCGATTTCACAATCGAGCTTAGAGATAAAAACAATTTTGTTTTCGATCCTGATGCTTCCAACAGATACTATTTTTATTTTGTCAGTCCCCAATTTCTTGCCAACATTTATAGAAGCAAGCTTTCAGTATCACCTGTAGAAGAAGAAGCTTCTCTGGTAACACTTACTGTTACTGGAACAAATCCGGAACAGGAAGCCGATTACCTGAACAAGCTTATGGATGTATATATTGAATTCGGACTCGAAAATAAAAATAGAACTGCCGATCAGACTATAGATTTCATTGAAAATCAACTTGCAATAATATCCGATTCACTGCATCTGGCGGAAAACTCCCTTGAGAGTTTCAGGCTGGCTAACAGACTCATTGACCTGAGCCGCGAAGGTGTTGCAATTCAAAACAGGCTCGAGGAGATAGACAAAGAGAAAACGTCTCTTATGCTTCAAAAAAATTATTATGAGTATCTGAAAGATTATATAGATACAAAAAAAGAAAGCGGTGAAATTATTGCTCCTTCGGTGATGGGAGTGACTGACCAGTTGCTTATCAGACTTGTTGAAGAGCTATCTCAGTTGCAAAAACAAAAAAAACAGTTGTCGTTGAACCTGCTGGAATCAACAGGCCCGCTTAGAGTCCTTGAAGGCAATATTGCGAATACACGAATTGCAATAAGCAATAATATTGCAGACGGACTTGCAAATATCGAA
>CAZIRN010000030.1:0-13255 GCA_964541495.1 uncultured Rikenella sp.
CGGTTTTCTATGCTGATGAGGCTGCAAGGATAATAATGGATAATGATATAAATGTGATGGAGAGGGTGAACAAAGCTGTCGGGAAAAATGTGTACCCGAACGGTTCGCTCGACAGGAAAGAATTAGCAAAGTTGATTTTTAATAATGAGGATTTATTGCAAAAGATAAATCAAATTGTTCATCCCGAAATATTTAGAAATTTTATCCGATGGGCTGAAAAAAGTGATTATCCTTATGTTATTCTTGAAGCAGCAATACTTTTCGAAAGCGGTGCTGATAAATTTGTTGACAGAATACTTACTGTTACCGCCCCGGCTGAAGAACGTATTAAAAGAGTGATTGAAAGTAAGAATCTTTCACGTCAGGAAGTGATAGAGAGAATGCGGAACCAGTGGGATGACAGTCAGAGGATAAAGAAATCACATTATGTAATAAATAATTCCGGCAATGAACTGATAATACCTTCAATAATAAAGATTCACAGGGAATTGCTCGGGATATAATATTTTCGGTTATGGGAAATTTTGCAAAATGGATAGGTGGCGGGTTGGGCTGGGTACTTGGTGGCCCAATGGGCGCATTACTTGGATTTCTTGCAGGTTCGTTTTTTGATGATGCCTCATCGATAAAACAACGAAAGTCGTCCAAAGCGGCCGATGGCAATTTTGGCATCAGCCTGCTTGTACTTATTGCTGCGGTTATGAAAGCAGATGAAAAGCTTCTTAAATCGGAACTCGATTATGTAAAGAAGTTTTTAACTCAGCAGTTTGGGAAGGAATCGGCAAAAGAAGCCGTTTTAATACTCCGCGACCTTTTGAAACAGGAAATACCTCTTAAGGATGTCTGCAGCCAGATTGCACGAAACATGGACTATTCCTCACGCCTCCATTTGATTCATTTGCTTTTCGGCATTGCAGGCGCTGATGAAAGATATGATCCCATTGAAATATCGGTCATAGATAAAATATCGGGATTCCTTGGCATCTCTGCCGGCGATTTTGCTTCGATAAAAAATATGTTTATACCTGAAACAGGTGCGGCATACAAAATACTCGAAATCGAACAGACCGTAACAGACGAAGAAGTAAAAAAAGCTTACAGGAAAATGGCTTTGAAATATCATCCCGACAGAGTAAGCCATCTTGGCGAAGAATTTCGGAAAGCTGCCGATGAAAAATTCAAAAAGGTCAACGAGGCTTACGAAAAAATAAAAAAAGAAAGGAATATGGTATAATATTTATTCTCCGGCTGATACAATTATATTACAAGGATTATATTTGCAAAAATATTCTGTTATGGTTCTAAAAGATTATATGTCAATTTCAGGTCAGCACGGCCTGTTTAAGTTCATTGCAAAGGGTCGGAATGGAGCTATAGTGGAAAATCTCGAAACAGGGAAAAGGACAAGCGCTTTCACTACAGCAAAAGTAAGCTCCCTCGAAGATATCTCTGTGTTCACACAGGAAGAGGAAATGCCTCTATCCAAAGTGTTCGACAGAATCCACGAAAAAGAAAATGGAGGACCGGCTCCCGACGAAAAATCAGATATAGAAACACTTGAAAAATATTTTGAAGAAGTTCTGCCCGAATACGACAGGGAAAGAGTTTATATTTCAGATATAAGGAAAATCATTTCATGGTATAATATACTTCAGAAACTCAATTTGCTCGTGAAAGAGGAACCTGAGAAAGAAAATCCCGAAGAAACAGCTGAAAAGAAAGAAGAAGTATAAATATATTATACTGATAATCATTATTTTATATAAATCTTTTTTCAGTAAAATCCATTGAAATCTTCATAAGATAATTATCTAAATGTCAAATAGATATTAAAAAATATCAAGAAATATTGATATTTTTAGATAATAGATTGGAAAAAATATTAATATTGGTTTATATTTGCAATCCGTATAAAAAAAGATTAGTATTAACTTAATTGTAATTTATGACGTAGATGCAGAATTTAGTTTTGAGAGAGTTACACCCCGGTAATTCCATTGAAGGGATAAATGTATCCCCGAAGGGATTCATCGTCGGAAACCGTATCCCGAAAGACTATTTTGTAACAACGGGTATCGGTGAGAGTGACATCGCAATTCATGCAGGTTCTTATCATCTGGCTCTCAAAGACGCCGGTATCGAAATGGCCAACATTATGACATATTCATCAATCCTGCCCGGTTTGGCCACCGAAATTCCAAAACCAAAAAATATAACTCACGGTGAAGTTATGGAAGCCATTATGGCTGTTGCAAACGGACATAAAGGTGAAAGGATTTCTGCCGGAATTATATATGGCTGGCTGAATGATAAAAAAACCGGCGAGAGATATGGCGGTCTGGTTTGTGAACACAACGGTAATTATACTGAAGAGGAGCTTGAACAATTGCTTCATCTAAGTATAAATGAGTTGTATATCAATGGATTCGACAATGACTATTCACTTGGTAAACTAAATACAATTAAGAGGTCTTTTGTACCTCTCAAAACTTATGGCACTGCTCTGGTAGCTTTGTGCTTTACAAGCTACTTTTATCCTGTTCTGGAGACCTTGTAATATATTATGAATTTTGGAGGACGTGAAGTAGTTTATAACTACGACGAATCTCACATTGTAGTTATCCCGGTGCCCTATGATGAAACAAGCACATGGTTGAAAGGAGCCGACAAGGGGCCTCAGGCAATTTTCGAAGCTTCTGTAAATCTCGAGTTTTATGATTTCGAAACAAACTCCGCAGTTCATACACACGGAATATTCACACTTGGACCAATTACTGAGAAGAGTTCTCCAGAATCTCTTGTAAAGTCAGTTGAGGAAAAAATAGCCTTTCTTCTGGGTGAAGGCAAGTTCCCTGTGATAGTCGGAGGTAACCATACAGTTAGTATCGGGGCATTTTATGCATTTGAAAGGAAATATCCCGGACTGTCAATACTTCAGCTCGATGCCCATGCCGACCTCAGAGATAAATATGAAGGATCGCCCTTTAATCATGCATGTGTGATGGCACGTGCCCGTGAAAAGGCAGACATAGTTCAGGTTGGTATAAGAAGCATTTCAGCCGAAGAAGCTAAAACCGCACGACTTGAAAATATCTATCCTGCCTTTAAGCTCTGGCAGAATAGATATCTTTATTCCGAAGCACTAAACTTACTCAATGAAAATGTTTATGTAACAATCGACCTTGATGTTTTTGATCCTTCGATTATGCCTTCGACAGGGACACCGGAGCCCGGAGGCCCACCTTACAACGATATTATGAATTTTTTGCGCTGTGTGGCAGAAAGCAGAAACGTGGTCGGCTTCGACGTCGTTGAATTATGTCCTTCGGAATATAATAAAATGCCCGATTTCGTTGCAGCAAGAATTATCTACCAGTTTTTAAGCTATATATTTGCAGGAAAATAAATTGTGCCATACTGGTTACACTTTTTTCTTCGATTCCTCCCATAACTCATTCATCTCATCAAGAGTCATATCGTTAAGCGATTTCCCATTCACCTGCGACTCTTTTTCGAGGTAATTAAACCTCCTGATAAATTTTCTGTTCGTCTTTTCGAGTGCTGCTTCAGGATCAATTCCATAAAGCCGGCAGGCATTTATCAGACTGAAAAAAACATCCCCAAGTTCGGATTCGATATTATCCCTATCACCTTTCATCGCCTCTTCTTTTAGCTCTTTAATTTCCTCGAGAACCTTATCCCATACTTGTTCGGGCTTTTCCCAGTCGAAACCCGTTGCTCTTACCTTCTCCTGAATTCTGTTTGCCTTGATAATCGCCGGAAGTGATGATGGGACACCCGCCAGTACCGAATCTTTGCCATTTTCTCCTTCCATTTTTAACTTCTCCCAGTTCTTTTTAACATCGTCGGAATTTTTTACATCAATGTTTCCAAAAACATGCGGATGCCTGTATATTAACTTATTATTTATACTCTCGAGGACATCTGCAAGAGTAAAAGCCCCTTTTTCCTCTCCTATTTTTGAATAAAATGCAATATGAAGCATAAGATCGCCCAATTCTTCTTTGATTCCTTCATTATCTCCCTTAATTATAGCATCGGCAAGTTCGTAAGTTTCTTCGATTGTGAGTTTTCTCAGGCTTTCATTAGTCTGCTCCCTGTCCCATGGGCATTTCTCCCTCAGTTCATTGACTATTTCCAGCAGTTTTCCAAACTTCTCGAGTCTTATGTCGTTATTGTTCATTGCTTTATAGCTTATTATCAAGAATTTTTTCTTCATGTGAAAGTTCAACCCTTATAACAGAACCAATTGAAATATTAAGCAGTTCAGAGATGTTGGCACCGTTGATGGATACTTCGAGCAAATCCAATATATTGAACCTTGCAACCAGTTCGCTCATAGGCTCTTCATTGTACCTCTTACTTATCCTACTCGTGTAATATCGGTTACTTTGTATATATATTCTGAATTTTTTATCTGTAAATACTCTGTAAAAAATATCATGTGTGATGTTTGAAATTGCATTTCCATAAGAATCAATGAAAATAACACTTCCCGAAATTACATCTTTTTCGATAGTAGCTCTTAGAGGTATTTTTCATTTAAATTCTTAACATGCTTCCCTATTTCTTTGAGAGATTTGCCGTTTGCCAGCATTGCTGCAGCACGGGCAAAGAGGTCTATCTCGTCATTATCGTCATCTTCACCGATACTTACTATTTCATCGGGTTCCTGATTCAGTATAAGATTGAAAATGCCATTGTCGGTGCCGATGAAATAATGGCCTTTTGCTCTTACGACAAGGCGTTTTTTCTCCTTGTTCCCTTCTGTATGAACACATATTATGTGAATTGACCCCGGCGGATAATGTGGATAAGTATTTCTTATAACAAAAGAAGCATGAGAAATATCAAATACAGGAATATTTACCGCATTATCAACAACTATTGCTTCAGGGCAGAAACTGCATAGTTTGCCCTTTATTATCCCGTAATGGAAATCATCGGGCCTCCATTCAGTTGTAAGAGTAATAACCGGCATGGAAAATCTTTTGGCAAAGATAATCTTATAAGGAAAAATAAACTTATTTTGTACCAGTTAAATATTTTTTAAAGAGTTCAGGAAACTGTCCGGACTTTGATTGTTTGCATTAAGTGAAAAGTTTTTTCCGCGGATGACGGAGACTGTAATATACCTCGAAGATATTGAGCCGGTTCTTTTGTTCGGCACGAACAATGTCATTCTGAATAAAATCAGAACTCTCTTCCCCAAGGTAAAGATTATTGCACGCGGGAATGAAGTGAAATGCATCGGAGAAGAAACCGATGTATCTCTATTTGTGGAAAGACTCAATGAAATTATCAGTTATTACCGTAATTATCAGCGGCTTGACGAGGATGACATAGAAAGGCTATTCTCCGATAGTGAACATGTAAAGAGTGCTGCAGGCGGAGAATTAGAGGGCATAATAATTTACGGTTCGAGCGGAAAACCTATAAGAGCAAGAACATTACATCAGCTTCAGCTGATAAAGGATTACGATACGAATGACCTTATTATAGCCGACGGCCCTGCCGGAACAGGTAAAACATACACTTCGATTGCTCTCGCAGTTAAAGCTCTTAAAAATAAGGAAGTAAAAAAAATAGTGCTTACACGACCTGCCGTTGAAGCAGGCGAAAGACTTGGTTTCCTGCCAGGCGATATGAAAGAAAAACTCGACCCTTATCTTCAACCCCTGTACGACGCACTTCATGATATGATACCGTTCAAAAGACTCGAGACATGGATTGAAGATGGAACGGTTCAGATTGCACCTCTCGCATACATGCGCGGACGAACTCTCGAGAATGCATTTGTAATCCTCGACGAAGCACAAAATGCTACGGTAAGCCAGCTTAAAATGTTTCTTACTCGAATGGGCGTCAGCTCGAAATTTATCCTGACAGGAGACAGCACACAGATAGATCTGCCGAGAAAAAGTGACTCAGGGCTGCTTCAGGCAATGAGAATACTTTCAGACATCGAGGGAATTTCAATTATCAGATTTGATGAAAGAGACATCGTGCGTCACCGACTTGTAAAAATGATTGTGAAGGCTTATAAAAAAGATGAGAAAGATGCTCAAAAAACTGATAATAGGGAACAAAAAACGAGGATGGATGACGAATAACGAATAACGAACAACGAATAACGAATAACGAATAACGAATAACGAATAATGAATAACGAATAATGAATAATACAATTGTTACTACAAATTTCGAATTTCCCGGGCTCACAGACATTTACAGGGGGAAGGTGAGAGATGTTTATAATATAGATGATGAGCTGTTGCTTATGGTCGTTACCGACCGTATTTCGGCATTTGATGTTATTTTGCCGAGAGGTATTCCATATAAGGGGCAGGTTCTCAACCAGATAGCATCAAAATTCCTCGATGCAACAAGTGATATTGTGCCAAACTGGAAACTTGCGACGCCCGATCCAAATTTAACAATCGGAATCAAATGCAAACCTTATCCTGTTGAAATGATCGTTAGGGCATATCTTACAGGAAGTAGCTGGAGATCGTACAAGGCAGGAGCAAGGACAATATGCGGAATTCCTATTCCTGACGGCATGAGAGAAAATCAGAAATTTGAAAAGCCTATTATCACACCTACAACAAAGGCAGAACAAGGAACTCACGACCAGGATATAACAGCCAAAGAAATTATTGAAAGGGGGCTGGTTCCGGAAGATGAATACAAGCTGCTTGAAAAATATTCGATGGAAATATTTTTGAGAGGTTCCGAAATCGCTGCCCGACACGGACTTATACTTGTCGACACTAAATATGAGTTTGGGAAAAAGGATGGGAAAATCTACCTGATAGATGAGATAAATACACCTGATTCATCCAGGTATTTCTATGCTGACGACTATCAGGAAAGATTCGAGAAAGGATTGAGCCCGAAACAATTGTCAAAAGAATTTGTTCGTGAGTGGCTTATGGCAAATAATTTTCATGGAAAAGAAGGAGAAAAAATACCGGAAATGACCGATGAATTTGTAAACGAAGTTTCCGAAAGATATATAGAACTTTATGAAAAAATTACAGGAGAAAAATTTATTAGAGAGGATATTTCCGGTATTGAAGAAAGAATTTACCAAAATTGTATAAGATTTCTTTTAAAATATAAATAAAAACTGCTGATGAAAATAATTTCAACAAAAAAAGGCCCTTTATATCAGTTAATAAAGTCAGCAAAAATAAAAGTTCGGACATTCGTTCTTTTCTTTATTTTTTCCTCAGTATGGAACATTGCTTTCTCGCAGGTGGTCGTAGAAAAATCAAAAGATAAGGTTATTATTTCCGGTTCGCAGTATTATATACATGTCGTAAAAAAAGGCGAGACTGCATATTCGATTTCAAAAGCTTATGGGATTACGGTTGATGAGCTAATAAAAAACAATCCCGATGCAGCTTCAGGCGTGAAAGAGGGACAGGCATTGCGTATTCCGGTTATTGAAGCTGAAAAGTCAACAACCCCGCAAGAACCGGGTGTGGTTAAGAAAGACGAATCGAAATATATTTATCATAAACTACGTCCGGGTGAAACCGTATATTCACTGGCACGTAGTTATGAAGTATCTGTTCAGGATATTATATCAAGTAATCCGGGTCTGGAAATAAATAAACTTCCGGTGAATTACGAAATTGCAATTCCCAGGCGTAATATTGAGCAGGCATCGGAGAGTTCCAAAAACAAAGAAAAAGAATATATTGATCATAAAGTCGTAAAAGGTGAATCCCTTGCTTCAATTGCTGAAAAATACGGAATTTCAGTCAGAGATATAAGAAGAGAAAATAAAGGACTCATCTTTCCAAGAGTTGACGATATAATTAAAATCCCGGTCGAAAGAGCAGCCGAAACATCAATAACAACTGAAGTAATTGCCGATACTTTGAAAACCGTGAAGGAAGAACCTGAAGCTGAATTTCTTTCTGAAATAACACCCGTAAAGAATCTGAGAGGTGAATATAATGTTGCTGTTCTACTTCCATTTTTTTTGAAAGAAAACTCAGCAAGAACCGAAATTGACTCTTCACAAATTATTAAAGGAAAGCCAGTATATAAAGTTATTGTCCGACCCGAACAATGGATATATCCGGCAAGCATTCCATTTCTGGAATTGTATATTGGAGTTCTACTTGCTGCAGACACTTTGAGATCGCTCGGACTCGATCTAAATATTTATGCCTTCGACACAGAAGATAATACTATGAGTATTGAAAGTCTTATTAATTCAGGTCAGTTAAAAAAAATGGATCTGATTATCGGACCTGTTTTTTCACCTCATCTTTTAAAAATTGCAGAATATACCAGACCTTTAAAAATACCCGTTGTGTCGCCTGTGCCGTTACGAAGTAATGCTCCTCTTTCTGATAATAATAACGTTTTTATGGCTGTTCCTTCCATTGAAGTAGCACAGAAAGCAATTGCAAAAAGGGCCGGACAGTTCAAAGATGCCAATTTTATTTTCGTCTATACCGATGATACGGCAATAACAGATACCGGAACAACAGGCTTTAAAAACCTTTTATTGCGCGAAATAAACTCCGGCACTAGGACCGACAAGATAATGTTTAAAGAATTGCTTTTTATTAGCCGGTCAGCCCTCCCAACCGATTCAACAAATATATTCGGACAATCATTGTCTCCCGACAAGGAAAATATCGTAATAATTGATTCGGAAGATCACTCCGTATTGAGTGAAAGCATCATGACTCTGCATCCGCTAATTAAGAAATATAATATTCGCATTATCGGTTATCCAGCAATGAGAGAACTCGTAAATCTCGATCCGAAATTATACTTCGACCTCGGCATCGAGTTGTACTCGAATTACTGGATTGATTATAACAGGGAAGATGTAAAAAGATTCCTGAAAGTATTCCGGAATAAATTTCTAACTGAACCACAGGAAGTGAGTTATGCATGGATTGGATATGACATCATGTATTATTTTGTAAGCGGTTATGAAATACATGGGAAGAAATTTTTTTCAAAGCCATATATTCATAATCCCGACTTGCTTGAAACAAAATTTGAGTTCAGACAGAAATCAAACAACGACGGTTTTGAAAATCAACACCTTTATCTTATAAAATATACCGATACAATGGATATTATCCTTCCTGAAGATGAGGCTCCTTAAAATTGGAATAGATGTTACAAGTGTTGGTAAATTGGAGTTGTCAGTTTCTTTGTTAATAAAAATTAACAAAAAGGAATATTTTATAATAAAAAGTTGTCTAATGTGAAAAGGAGTGCCGGAAAATATAGTGATGCTGACGACATGACCCTTGTGAAGGCATCTGTTGACGGAGATAAGACGGCTTTCGGGGAAATAGTAAACAGGTATAAAACTATGGTGGCACGAACGGTAAAAGGCATGCTTGGCGATACAGTTTTTGCAGAAGACATGGGGCAGGAAGTATTTATTAAGTTATACGATTCGCTCTCAGGATTCAGAGGTGAAGCAAAACTTTCAACCTATATTCAGAAAATTGCGGTTAATCTCACACTGAATGAAATAAAAAGGAGAAAAAGGTTTTTTTCAATGTTTTCGAGAAGCGATGATAATGAAATACATGAATATGATGTTGCTGATGTGGATGATGAAGAAAGAAAGGATGCATGCGAAATAGTAAACAAGGCGCTGCAACAATTAGAACCGAAATTCAGAATAGTTGTTGCCATGAGAATGTTACAGGGTTACTCGACAAAAGAAACAGCCGAAATCCTCGATTTACCGGTCGGAACGGTACTCTCGAGGCTGGCAAGAGGACAGGAACAGATGAAAAAAATACTTAAAGAATTGTAAAATGAAAACTGAAAAGATTAAAAATCTGATTCTGAAATCACTGACAGGTGATGAGCCGGATGCAGAAGTGGTAAATAACATTAGAGAGGCTACCGGCGACTTGTCTTTTAGCGAAGGTTTTACCGACAGAGTGCTTGACAGAATCTTCACCCGGGATGCCGGAGCAAATCGTGATATTGAGTTTCTGCAATCTTTGAACAAAGTTTTTTACAGAATAGCTTTAACAGGAATAGCTGCAATAATATTTTTGGTTATTTCAATTTATATTTCACAGGGCAGTCTGTCGCTTGATTCATTCCTCGGACTTGGCGACATTGCAGATGAGAGTATAGTATATATTTTAACCGGGAACTGAAAAAATGAAAACACGTGCAATAATACTTACAATAGTTACGCTCGTAATAGGTTTTTTACTTGGCATTCTGGTTTCGAGTCAGTTACGTTTTCATCGTTTAAAACCAGTCAGGATATTTTTTTCTGAGGAAAGATTTTTCCGGGAGGGTTTTTATAATATCATAAAACCTGATGAAAAACAATCTAAAATTATTGATGATATAGTTTCGAAGTATGCAAAAGCTAACAGAGAAATCCAGAGTGATTTCAGAAGAAAAATTGATTCCTTATTTAAGGAATTCTGGAAAGAGGTTGAACCTAATCTGACTAGAGAACAGATTGATCGTATAAGGGAATTCGAAAGGAGAAGAATAAATATGATACGTAACGACAGACGGAGGCCAGATGACTCGTTAAGATTCAGACCTGGAGTGGAACCCAGGCGCAGAAATCCGGCGGTACCTCCGCCCGGATTTGAGAGGCATATATATGACAGGCAAGACCGCGACAGTTCAGATCATTCAAGAATATAAAAAAGATAATCGAGTAAAATTGGGATATCATCGGGATCCACTCCGTTCTTTATAAGCAGCGCTTTATCGTCGTTGAAAATGCGCATAAAATCATCTATTGAAATTTTTCCGCTTTCAAGTCCGAGTTTGTAACAGGTTGCAGCTTCCTTTTTTTTGCCCATACAGAATGCAAGATGCCCTTTATTTATCTGATCATGAGCATTCAGATTTTCTGCCGAAAGCCTATCATAATACTTCAAAGACTCTTCAAGTTTTCCCAGAGCAAAATAGCACCAGGCTATTGGCCTCAGAACCTTGATATTACCCGGATTCATGTATTCCACCCTGAAATAATATTTCAAAGCTTCTTCATATTCTTTGAGATCCAGATAACAGTGAGCTATCATAATCAATGTATGAATATTGTCGGGTTCCATTTCGGAGGCCTGAATGTAGTATTCCAGAGATTCGCGGTACCGGCCGAGACGACGAAGGCAAAGTCCAATTTTTTTGATTGTCCATACATTTGCTGAAATAAGTTCAGCTTTGCGGTAATATTCGAGAGCCTCCTCGAACATTCCGGCCTGCTGATAACAATACCCCGTCTTTTCATATAATTGTGAATCATCGGGCTTTCTCTCAATCTGCTTCAGATAAAGTTCGAGAGCATCGTCAAAATAATTCTTATTGAAGAGATAATCGGCCATTCCGGCCTCGGATTCAGGATCCGGACAGGCTGTCTGGTAAAATTGTGAGTTGTAAATATCGAGCTTCCCGGTGAAAACATCTTCAAAGTCCTTCTTATAAGGCGAAAGTTTAAAAAAGCGGTAAAGATCCTGCATATATTGGGTTACAGTGATCCGGAAAGATCTACAAGGATCGGTTGCCGTTTCATCTGAATTCAATTGTTCCAGCCCGTCGAGTTCCATCCTGAAAACCTTTAGCATCATTGATTTCTGTGTAGCGGGTAGATATTTAAGGTTAAGAATAAGAGAGTATTTGTCGGAGTTGCAAATAAATGGTGTTTTATATAACGCTTCTGCAAGCTCATTCGTGTCCGAACCAAGCACTTCGTCGGTAAAAATTACATCTACCGCCTCATGGTCGGGATAGAAAGGCATAAACCAGTTCTGGAACTCCCTGAAGAAATCGAAATGTTTGAGGTTCGCAAATGCCGACATATAAACATCCGACCCTTCTATCTGAAGGTTGGTCAGCTCTTCCATGGTTTTGAATATCTCATGCTCGCCTTTGAATATTTCCGACCAGTCGGGATTCTTGTCATCCCATGCTTCATTGGGGAGTATATTATCAAGGTCGAGCTTTTCATCGAGTTTTGGCCTGAGTTCGGCTACCTTAGGCAGTATTTCCTCATTCAGCCTTTTGCTCAGATTTTCTGTCTCTCTCGACCTTATGGCCTGAAGCACTATGATTTTACAATGCTCACAAAATTTTTTACTTTGTCCAAGTTTTTTTATTTTGTTCAGAATTTCCGGATAAAGAGATATTCTGTCGTTATAATAATGCAGGCAAAGAGCAAGGCCAACCAATGCCCTTTCGCATACCTGCTCCTGTCCGTCTTCATAGAAACTGATAAGATAAAATACTTTTTCCGGCTGCCAGAATCTCAAAAGACTCAGTGTGATGGCGCTTACGAAAATGGATATCTCATACCATCTGAATTTATCCGATTTCCTGATTATAGAAATAAGGCTTTCTTCTGCTTCTCCATAAGTATCTGCAAGCCATAAATGATTGAATATGTTTCTTATAAGTTGCTTATGCTTTTTTGAAATTTCAGAATCAGGATCGGGGATTATTTCGGATGAGAGCTTAAGCCATTCATCCAGTTCCTGTTTGAAGAGAAGATCATCAACCGTTTCAATAATTGTTTTACCACTTAGCCTGTATTCCTTTTCAACCTGCTGTTTGAGCCAGTAAGTGTACCAGCCTGAATAATATGACAATATGTCGTGTTTTACACGGTCGGCAAGATTAAGAATTGACCTCAACAATATCTTATAGATTCTATCACGTTCAGGATCTTTCACTCCCTCAATGGTGTACTGCAATATGTTACGATATGTCATCGTCAGATTTTCGAACTCATCACGAAATTGACCTGAAGTTGCCGAAGATATCATAGAGCCAAGAATATCGAGGCTTTGCTTCACTTTCTTTTCTGCAATAAGCTTGCAAATAGTCTTATGCTGCCCGATAGCCTTCTTTACATCCATCCTCTCCTTATTTAAACCTAATAATTTCCCTTCTGTGTTTTTAAAATATGCTGTTTGTATTCCTGCAATAATCAGGCCTAAATTATTAACTGTCATATTTGACAGCAGTGATGAAGATAACGGATTTTTTTTATTCTTTGTAAATTTTCATATTCCTGGTTTATTCTGAAGTGTTTTTAGTCGGAAATGTGATGATTTTAAATATAAGCTCGAAAAAAAGATTTATTTGACAATCATTCCAAACTTTATGGTGAATCTCCGGTTTTAAATTAAAATGTTACTTTTGTATCCGAACTTATAATTTCAGAAAGCGGTTAAAATCAGTCCGCCGGCTGGCG
>CAZIRN010000030.1:13355-16634 GCA_964541495.1 uncultured Rikenella sp.
TTGTATCCGAACTTATAATTTCAGAAAGCGGTTAAAATCAGTCCGCCGGCTGGCGGATGACAGGGTAGAGGGGAAAGAAAATAGAAAGGATAAAAAAGGGACGTTAGCTCAGTTGGTTCAGAGCACTACCTTGACAGGGTAGGGGTCACTGGTTCGACTCCAGTACGCCCCACGAGTGTCTCGCAAAATGAATGATTATGTTTTATACTTATGTTTTATTTTCTCCGGAATTTAACAAGATTTATATTGGGTACACATCGAATTTAGAAGCAAGGATAAGCTCTCACAATGATGTGAGGAATCGGGGTTGGAGCTCAAGATACAGACCGTGGAAGCTGTTGTATTATGAGAGTTTTGAAACGAAGCAAGAAGCCATGAAACGTGAGAAGCAACTTAAAACATATAGAGGCAGGGAATTTATCAGGTCTTTAATAAAGTAAAGCTCAGTTGGTTCAGTCCGCCGGCTGGCGGATGACAGACAAGAGGTCACTGGTTCGACTCCAGTACGCCCCACAAGAGTCTCGCTGAAAGTTTAAAGTATTTTAATAAATATTTTTAGGAATTGAATATTTTTGTTTCTTTATATTGCTTAAATGTAATATATTATTTTTTTAATTATGAATTATTTCAAAACTATTTTATCTATTTCCTTCTTTATTTTTCTGGAATCCGTTTTTTCGTTCCGGTCGGATGCTCAGTTGCAGAGAGGTTCTGGCGGAGCACATCGGGTAACAGGCTGGATTGACGATACCCATTTCATCTTTCAGACCTATGATTCGGAAAATCGTCCGATAACTCTTAGCGTCGATATTAAAAGCGGCAAAAGTGCTCCTTATACACCTCCCAAAACGCCTGAGGAAATACTGAATGAATCGCTTCCTGCCGGAAATAAACTTGGAATGAACGATATTTTAAGTCCGGATGGCAATTGTGTTGTTCTTATTAGAGAAAATGATCTTTACTTCTTTAAATTGGGCTTCAGTGAAATACGCCGGCTTACTTCCGACCCTTATGAAGAAGTGAATACCAGATTTTCACCCGATGGCTTGAAACTGGCTTACACAAAGAATAAAGACATGTATGTTTATGACCTTTTGAATTTTAATGAGATAAGGCTCACGAAAGATGCTACCGACAGGAT
Organism: uncultured Rikenella sp.; assembly: GCA_964541495.1. Lineage (GTDB taxonomy): Bacteria > Bacteroidota > Bacteroidia > Bacteroidales > VadinHA17 > LD21. The sequence continues at coordinate 14,497 of CAZIRN010000030.1, forward strand.
TTACAACGGTTATGCCTCGTGGGTTTATATGGAAGAAATTCTTGGCAGGCCAAGCCGTTATGCGGCATTCTGGTGGTCGCCCGACAGCAAAAGAATAGCATTTATGAGAACAGATGAGACTCAGGTGCCTGTATTCACACTCAACAGACTTGATGAACCTGACGGCATACACGGGAAGCTTGAAGTTACTCCTTACCCTAAGGCAGGAGATCCGAATCCTAAGGTGAAAATGGGGATAGCTGATATTACGAATTCTTCCATAACATGGGTTAAAACTGACGATAATATTGATCAGTATATAGCATGGCCGTTCTGGAAACCTGATGGAAACGGACTTGCAATTCAGGTACTTAACCGCGACCAGAACTACATGCGCTTCATCCTTGCCGACCCTGCAACAGGAAATTATACTGAAATATACTCTGAGAAACGAAATAGCTGGGTTGATTTTTTCGAAGACATTTATGTAATGAAAAACGGATCGGGCTTTATCGTCAGAAGCTACAAGACCGACTGGGAAAATCTTTATTTATATGGCTGGGATGGAAAACTAATCTCACAAATAACTAACGTTAATTGGCGTGTAAACGGATTGGCAATGGTGGATGAAAATGCAAAACAGATTTACTTTATAGGTACTGGACCAGAATCAACCGATAATCACTTTTTCCGGGTGGGTATTGATGGTAAAAACCTTATTCAGATAACAAGGGAACCTGGCACTCACTTAGTATCTATTTCTCCAAAAGGAAGTTATTTTATAGATACATGGAATAATTTAACCACTCCTGGCTCGATTGTGGCTTACGATAAAAAAGGGAAATTTGTAAGGGAAATATATAAATTTGAAAAGTATCCTTTCGATCCGGCCAGGAATTCACGAGCCGAAATGATTAAAATAATGACATCTGATGGACTTTTCAATATGCCTGCTATAATTACCTATCCTGTCAATTTTGATGAGGCGAGAAAATATCCGGTTGTTTTTACGATATATGGCGGCCCGGGTTCAGAAAACGTTGTCAACAGATGGCAGGGCACCAATCCTTCATGGTATGCCCAGAATGGTATAATCACTTTTACGGTCGATCACCGCGGGTCGGGTCATTTTGGGAAAAAAGGAATGGACTATATGTACAGAAATCTGGGCAAATGGGAGATGCTCGATTATGCCGATGCAGTGAATTGGCTTAAAACTAAATCTTTCGTTGATCCAGGGAAAATCGGTATAACAGGTTCTTCATACGGCGGTTATATGACGTGTCTGGCTCTCACAAAAGGAGCCGATTACTGGACACATGGTTTTGCCGGCTCGTCCGTTACCGACTGGCGTTTATATGATAATATCTACACAGAAAGGTATATGGACAAGCCTGAAGATAATCCCGAAGGATATAAAGAAAGTTCGACACTTACTTTCGTGAAAAACTATAAAGGGAAACTTTATTTGAATCACGGCGATATGGATGATAATGTCCACATGCAGAATTCTATATATTTGATTTCGAGGCTTCAGGATGAAGGCAAGACTTTTCAGTTTATGCTGTATCCTAATGGAAGGCATGGATGGGGTGGTGTCAAGGCCCTTCACACTGCCAATGAAAGAAATAATTTCTGGCTTTCGAATTTTTTCGGGAAGCAGTAAGTGAATGAATTATTTTCTTGTGATTTTTTATTTATTTTGGCAGCCTTAAACAGGCATACATTAATTAAAGCAATATGATTATTGGTATTTTAAAGGAAGCCGGCAATGAGAAAAGAGTAGCCATGCTTCCCGGTGAAGTTGCTATTATAAAAAAGTGGGGAGTTGAAGTTTTTGTCGAGAAAGGGGCGGGAGATAGGGCTTATACTTCGGATGACGATTATATTTCTTCAGGCGCTTCGATGAACAGCAGAGAGATAGTACTTGAAAAATCAGATATTCTTTTATCAGTTAATCTTCCGAATGATGATATGCGGCTTTTCAGAAAAGGACAGGTGCTATGCTCGATAGTGAATCCGTTAGAAAACCGTGATTGGCTTGAAAAAGCAAAACAGCAGGGATTGACTGTTCTGGCTCTCGACCTTATTCCACGCATAACTCGTGCACAGGCAATGGATATTCTGTCGTCGATGGCAACTGTTTCGGGTTATAAAGC
>CAZIRN010000031.1:0-16470 GCA_964541495.1 uncultured Rikenella sp.
TTTCTCGGGGGTGTTACCCGGGGCAAAAAACCAGAAGGCCTGAGAAGAAAGCATTGAAATGCCTTCGCCATAAAGGCCTGCCCATATATTTCCTTCAAAGTCTTCGAATGCACATTTTACGTCATTGCTTTGTAAACCTTTTGAGGTGTCGAAAAAAAGCGCAGATTCGATATCTGATTTTTCCGGATTGATTTTTGCATTTAAAAGGCCCGAGCCGAAGGTTGATATCCATAATGTTCTGTCGCCGGCTTCAAAAACCGATCGGATATCGAGATTATCAGGTATCAGATCGTTATCAGGTCGTTTTATTGAAGTTTTACCGTTATTGAAGGATATTATATATAGCCCTGAACCTTCGGTGCCGGCAAGGAAAATATCGGAATTTTTCAATCGTAAAAGCGACTGGACCTTCGTGTATTCTATGCCTTCGACAGCACCGGAGGAAATTACAGTGTCGTTTACAACACTGCACAAAAGAAGGCCTTCCGGAGTGCCAAGTATTAGAGTTCCGTCTCCGGAAGACAAACCTGAAGTCATTGTAATCTCGGGCGGCACATAATATTTTGTTATATTTTCCGGATTTTTAATATTTATTTTGATTATTGATTTCTCCTGCGGGATGATTACAATGCATTCGTCATCATTCTCAAATATCTGATTTATGCTTTGAATGCCAAGCTCCTTGAATTTGACAAGATCATTGTTTTCCGTATAAAAAAGTGAGCCGTCGTTACAGCCGAACCAAAGTCGCCCTGAGCTGTCTTTGAATATTACTGTTGAATATCTTGTATAGACACTGTCGGGGAAAACAACCGGATAAAAACTGAACCCATCGAACCGTGCAAGGCCGTTTCCTGTAGAAATCCAGAGGAATCCGTTATCCTGCTGATTAATGGCATAAATGTAAGTATCGGGGATGTTGCTTGCTACAGAAAAGTTTTTGAAGTTATAAATCTGTGCTTTAAGTGGAGAAGGTGCAAAGAACGAGCAAGCAGATAAACATGTGAGAAACACATATTTCAGAAAAGGGATTCTTTTGTTGATAAAATCAGAAGTCATGGGAGGATTTTACGTGCACTGATTTTTGCATTATAAACAGGCACTCCTCCTATAGGAGCGCTGAAAAATTTAAGGTTATCTCCCCTTTGATTTTCAAGGGAAACAACAACGTTGTTGTTTCTCACAAGAAATTCCTTTTTTTTGTGAAACTGGAAATCAAGAGAAGAATTGACCTCTTCCGGTTCCACTCCAATTCGTGATTCAACCCAGTTGTCTTCACCTGAAACAGGGACAGTTATTCCTTTTCTGACTCTTGAAACCACGAGTATTGTACCGTCATCGTCCCAGTCGAAATTTTTCTGTTTTACATAAATCACGCCTTCATCAACATAAGGGTATATATGGGAAACACTTTCGGTATTATTCCACATCCTGAAAGTGTATTCGTATGTAAATGCATTAGCGCCTTCTATTGGAACGTCGCTGTTCTTATCCTGTGAAAGGAAATATTTATAGAGATTGCCGTCATCGCCGCTTATTCCGTCGGCAATTACCTTAAAAATATATCCCCATTTTTCGCTATAATCTCCTTCGGCAGGGTTAAAAGGGCCGAAAGTAAAATATTTACTGTCGTATTGCGTGTCGTTACCGAAAGTTCTGGAAGCCAGAAGAGTTCCGCTCTTATAATTACCTGTGGGCTGAATTCCTCTCGATTCGTCATTTATTTCAGGATCAACTCCTTTACCTCCATAAATCGAGAAAAGAGTTCTGGTATTCCATTCGCCTTTTTGTTCATCATATTCACCGCCTGTATCAGGATCAAAGACTCTTATAAAAAAGCGGCCTTTATAATCTTTTGGGATGGCAAAAAACCATGTCTGAGAAAAATCGTCATCTCCCCATGAAGTTTCTCCTTGTTTACCAAATGTAACCAGAAACTGAATATTTTCATCCTGGCCAGGCACAGGTTGTCCGTTAATCTCATTTATCCCAGCCGTTAACAGCAGAATTAATGAAGCAGAAAGGCATATTATTTTTTTATATAAAATCACGTTTTAAATATAACTCTTTTTATTCATGGCTTTCGGGTTACCGTTATCTTTTTTGAAACGCATGTTTCCATTGTTTTACCGTCTGCTCCAGGAGCAGAAGTGATAATAAGCTGAACATTGTAATTCCCAGGTTTTATAAATACTTTTTCAACTTTGGAACCGGTTGCAATCGTTTCATCGTCGAAATTCCAGTAATATCTGCTTACCGACCATCCGGGGAGGTATGAACTGTCGGCATCGAAAACGATTTTTTCTCCTTCGAGACATCTGTCGGGGCATGATATATAAGCCTGCTCGCTTCTTGTTATTTCAAGTTCGTAAGTCTTTTCATTAAGTTCAATCTCATTTGTAAGCATGTTGATTATATCGAGTTTTATAATATAATTTCCAGGTCCTTTATAGCAATGCTGCACTTTCACGCCTTCGGCAGTCTGACCATCGCCGAAGTTCCATCTGAATCTGAAGGGTACAGGCATAGTGTCAAATTTTATTGCATTTTCCTCCACAAATTCATAGCAATAACTATCAGGCTGTGAAGGAGGACATTCCGCTTTCCTTAGAATTTCCGAGGTGAATTTCCAGATATCGTCATCTCCGCCTGTTTTTCGTGCAAAAAAGCCTTCCTGACGGTTGTCTGTAGATACAAATGCAAAATCGTCGGAAATCGAATTGATTGGTTCCGGCATCGGAACGGCCTCATCCCATTCACCATTGATTGAAATAGTATAATAAATGTCCATTCCACCCAGATATGGCGCTGTACCTTGTCGGTCGGATGAGAAATAGAGTCGGCCTGATGGATGCAAAAAAGGATAATTCTCCTTTGAAGGCGAGTTCACCCTGCTGCCCAGGTTTTTTGGAGTGTTCCATTTATTGTTTATTAATTCGCAATAGTAAATGTCCGATTGTCCTTGCCCGCCAGGCATGTCTGAAGCAAAGAAAAGATATTTTCCGTCGTTGCTGATGTTTGGATGCGCTACATTATATTCCGTGCTGTTATATTCGAATGGAGTCACATTGCTTATAATGTTACCTGACAATTCGCCTTTGAAAATGCCAAGTTTGTTTATGACATTTTTCTTCCGGGCAGCTTTACCTGAAATTACGCTGCTAGTAAAAAAAACAGTCCGGCCGTCGGAGGCAACAGAAACAGGCCCGAAATAAAGCAGGGACGAATTACTGGTTTTTATTTTTACCGGAGCTTTCCATCGTGTCGAGTCTTTCCTTTCTGCAAAATAAAGATTATAAAGCCTTTCACCGTTGAAGGTTGTGATATTTGTCGAACTATTTACACGTCGGTCGGAGCAGAAGATAATTCCATCCTTTACAATTACAGGAGCAATGTCGTTAAAAAAAGGCTTGCTGAACGGCATTTTTTCAGTTTTAAAGGCTGAAGACTGCGAAAATGAAATCAATTCATTTGTTATGAAGCAGATTGAAAAAAGAGCAATATATTTTATTTTTATTGATTTCATGTTCAAAAGTATCTCGGATTTGTTGCTGAAACTTTATATCCGAATTCATATCTGAATATTATCTCATGGGAACCTTTGGAATAAGTGCTCATTTTCCCTGCCGGATAGTCATAGGAATAGCCGAACATTATTTGAGGTGTTAACTGAATCTGAAGAATGCCAACCGCAACTTCTTCATAAATGCGCCATGAAGCACCCAGCCATAGAAAATCAAATAAAATAAAATTACAGTTCATATCGAATCTCACATCTCCGCTTTCCTGAAAAGGATAGTCAACAAAAACCGAAGGTTTAATCCGGAAAGCAGGAGAAAAGGAGATAAGTGCTCCGGCAGTTAATAGCACATCGAAACTTGTGAAGGTGTCGAAACTTATTTCTCCGGAACTGCTTTTAAGGTAGCTCAGGAAAGCCGGCACAGCAGCGCCGATAAAAAATTTATTTGAAGAAAAATATATTCCTGTGCCTACATTCGGGAGAAAGTATGGTTTATCGTTCGAAATAAAAACCGGATCATTGGGATTTATCAGAACGATTCCTGAATAGTCGGTATTCGACATATCGAAGCCTGTTCTCAGACCCATTGAAAGTCTGCTTTTCCCAAGCATGATGTGATATGCGTAATCGGCATATACACTTGTAGTGCGAGAGAATCCATATTTAAAAAACTGGCCTGAAAATCCGAGTCCGACATGGTTGTTTTTAAGGAGAGTATGCAGAGATAAAGTCTGGGAGACTGGGGCACCATCTATGCCTGCCCACTGCATACGACCGGAGGCAAAGAAACTAAGAGCCTCACGAGTCCCGGCATAGGCAGGATTAATGAGCAGACCGTTATGAAGGTACTGACTATAAACCGGATAAACAAGACTTATTCTGGTGAGTTCAGAAGTCTCCTCCTGTCCTGTAAGCCTGAGGGCCGACATAATTATTATAATTAACAATATCAGTTTCCTTCTTAACATATATTACTGTTGTATGATTTATATCATGATAATTATTGTGAATTATATCTTTTAAGTATGATAAATCCGCTCTTCCGGAACACCGTATCATTTCTTTTCGATTTGATAGTGAGCAAGTAGTAATAAGTTCCTTCGGGCAATGGTCCGTTGCCATTTTCACCGTTCCAGTTCTTCCATGTGTTTCCATTCACATTCGATGTGAAAAAGACTTCTGTTCCGGCACTGTTTATAATTCTCAGAGTACACTCACTGTAATTTATGTTAAGCCCCTGTATCTCAAATTCGTCATTCACGCCGTCGAAGTTAGGAGAGAAACCTTCAGGTATTTTAAGTTCATAGACATTAATAACCATTTCATCGGTTGACTGGCATAAACCGTTTACAATTTTCCATTCGAATATGTTCTGACCATGTGCAAGGCTGGTTGCAATCGAATCATTGATAATAACGGCACTACCTGAAATTACGCTCCATGTACCTGTGCCGATAAGAGGCTTTACTGCATGAAGGGTATCAACCAGGTCGAATGTGTACAGATCTTTATCAGGACCTGCATCTGCGGTCCCGGTCCGCTTGTAGAATGTAATTTCCACCGAATCTGTCGAGGAGCAAGCCCAGTTAGTTTCCGTCCAGTAAAATTTTCTTTTCGACACATCCTGAGCACTCAACGAATCGACAGCTACGGTCACTTTGTATGATAATGGCGTTATAGGAGCAACATCCGAAGGAAAAGTCCAGATACCTGTTCCTACACTCGGTGTTGCTGTCAGTGTATATTGCATGCCGCATATCGAAGCATCTGCTCCGGCATTTGCAACCGGTACTCTGTAAACTTCTATCTTTCTCGAACCTGCAAGTGACGTTGCTTCGCATCCGTTATTGTCGGCTACTTTATAAAGTGCATAGTTATAAATTTGTGAAGCGCCCGTTGGCAAATTATTAATTAATAAAGTAGTATCAGGATTAGAAATTCCGGTTAATGTTTTTTGTAGTCCATTTTCAGTATAAATTACATTCCATTTTGGGGCTCCTGTAAGATGAATCTTTAGTGGCACTGGATATCCGCTGCATACTGTCGTGTCCGTAACAGTTGTAATCTGACCGGTTGGTAAGGGATTTATACTAATGCTTGCAACATTCGATGTGTCTGTACAGCAGTTTGCAAATCCCGACATAATTACCCTGCGGAATATTACAGGAGTTGTCAGCGCGGGAGGAGTGTAGTTTTGCTGATTATTAATGCCTGCTGCAGGGACATAAGGTGTAATGCCGTCGGGGCTTTGAATCCAGAGCCATATTGGAGTGCCGTCGCCGCCAGTGAGAGGAGTGCCTGAAATGACCGGCGAGGAATTGTAACAAACTGCCGTTTTATCCGGAGTGATTATATTATTTGAAATAGAAGGAAGTACGGTAACTTTTATTATCGCGTTGCTAGGCGAACTGCATGTTCCGGATGTCACTATACGACGAAAGTAATGCGTTACAGGTGAAGGTGTTGAATTTATTATTGCACCAGGCTGGTAGTCTTTTCCTGTTGCCCCGTCAATAGAAGCATATCCTCCGGTTTCCGTAAGAGACGATTCCCACTGATATGCGTAATCGCCGGGGATATCTGTACCGCCTGTCGGGACACTTCCTGTGAAAAGCTTTGGAACGGCACCGCTACATATTGTGGTATCGGTAAGTTCCGACTGCAGGTGAATATCGTTGCCACCTATCGGTTTGTGTACATTAACAACGATTATATTACTTGTGTCGCTGCATGCCGACGACATTACGACTCTTCTGAACCATACGGTATCAGTAAGGGCGGGGGGTAAATAGTTTATCTGGTCAGCAGGATTAGGCCCCTGCGCTGTGGACCATGAGCCGGACTTCATCTTCATCTGCCAGAGGTAAGAATATGTTCCGTTGCCATTCATTGGAACTGTTCCGGTAATGGGTGCAGGTGTGCTTCCCGAACAAATTATCTGATTACCGGAGATTGTATTGTTCCCGATAACTGGCCAGGATGTCAGCGATACCGGTGTGCTTCGGTTCTCACATACATCATTGCTGCCTGAACGGACAACTCTTCGGAAATATGCTGTTCCGGGGAAAAGGGAAATCGTTTCGTCGGGATTGTATCCATCGCCTGTATTTAAGCCGGAAGCATCATTCCATACAGTACCGTCCGCACTGCTTTCCCATTTGTATCTGTATGTTCCGTCGCCGCCCTGAAGCGTCGGTGGAGTTGTGGCAGTAAGATCGGTAAAAAGCATTCCGTAACAAATCTCTTCTGCAGGTGAGATAATATTATTATTCTTAATTGTGTCGAGGACAGTTATTTTTACAATAGCTGAGGAGTCAACACATCTTCCTGAAGTAACGGTTCGTCTGTACCATGAAGTGACCTTCAGAGCAGGCGGCGGTGTATAATCTTCAGTAGTATAATCATTTACCGGTAAGAAATAATTAATATCGTCGGTGCTTACCTGCCATTTGAAGGAATATATTCCGTTACCGTCCTGAAGAATTGCTTGCGAAACAAATGTAGGCGGATTCTGGGCGAAACAGATGGTATCTGATGTTCCGACAATATTATTTTTGATGAATGGCTGTACTATTATTTGCACTGGTTTGCTTACGTCAGTAAGGTTTATCGGAAATGAAGAATCGGTGATTATTCTTCTGAAATATACTGTATTTGTTTCCACTACTGTGGGAGTATAATCTTTTGTGCCGGTTGCAACAACTTCCCATGTTACAAGGTCATAGCTTTTTTCCCACTGATAAGAGTATGGTTCATTGCCTCCAACAGGAGTGGTTCCAGAAATCAAAGGTGGCAGCATGTTTGAGCATACCGAGTCAATCTGGTTACCTGTAATTGATGAGCGTATGGAGTTGAAAAGAAATCCGTTGAGGTTAGCTTTGAATTCCAGTTTTTTATCGCCAGGGTTACCTGATCCAGCCATGGCGCTATAAGAAAAACCTGCTTCTCCTCCGGTGAAATTTACTGTTATATTAGGTGAAATATCGTTTTTTACCCACAAAAGGCCGCCACCGCCTCCGCCGCCTTCTCCTCCGGTCTGATTGTTTCTGTCGCCGCCTTTTCCGCCGTTGACGTATAATGCAATGGGTGTGGTTCCGTAGCTGCTTACCGATATAGCTATTGAGCCGCCTGCTCCACCGCCTCCTGCTCCGGCATCTCCTGTTGCATCGGCTCCAGGGCTTCCTGAGACGCGGATACTGCATCCGTTGCCTATAATGGAATCGGCAACGATAATGACTATGCCTCCGCCGTTACCGCCAGGTCCTGTTGTTCCTCCGGAAGCAGCTTTTGTTGAGGCTCCGCCTCCTCCACCCATAAAGAGCCGGTTCATTATAGAAACATGTTCGCCCTTGAAACCTCCGGTTCCTCCTCCCTGTGGGGCAAAACATAATGCGTCTTCATTACCGCCGTCTCCTCCTTCGCCGCGATGCGAGCCGCCGCCTCCTCCTGAATACCTGCCGTTACCTCCGCCGCCACCAGTGAAAGCCGGCCCGTAACCTTTCATATAATCAGGTACAAGTGAATAACCATATTCAGTATAGTTTGCGATGCCTTCTCCTTTAAAACCGGCATTAGTAAAATCCGATGAATAATAACTCTTGCCATATTCTGTCGTATTAGTAGACCTGCAATTTCCATCACCTACATCATCATTACCCCCTCTGAACCCTTTCCCTGTAAGGTCAATATCGGCTGAAAGTTTCAATGTCCGGCCTATGATCAGTGCAAGAACGCCTCCGGTTTTCTTATCAGGATCCCACCCGTCAACAGTAAGTGTATTTGTTACACTTGCACTGTTATAATACGGCACTTTTACGATCTGAATATTTCCTTTTGTATCGTAAGTATTTTTGAGCTCATTTTTGAAGACAATTTCTTTTGTGGAAGTATTGACCGACTGTGTAATCAAAAATTCCCATAAGCCCGGTTCTCCATATTTATCCTGCATACTTCCAAACGGGTCAAGTAGAACTTTTACTCCCTGCATCTGGATAAGAAGGATAGTATCGCCTCCGGCAGTATTAAAGCCAGTGACATCATCTACAGTGACTTTGTCGGTACCGATTGTTACCACATGGGCTGCCGGCATTCCGAGGTTGCCTGACAGGTTTTTCTGAGCATAGATGTTGCTGCCATAAACCAGTATAAGATTTAGTGATAAGGAAAAAATTATAATGCACGGTGCCCTTCCTGTCATCGAAAAATTTTATGAATCGCTAATATAATTATAATTTATTTAATTAAGTTTTATATAAAATATACATGTTGTCTGTTAGGTTTTCATAATCCTTTCTACGGTAAAATTTACAGGAAGTTCCACAAAAAAGACAGAACCTTTATCTTTTTCCGATTCAAACCATACTCTGCCGCCTGCAGTTTCGACATAACGCTTAACTATTGATAACCCCATTCCCATACCCGATGACTTTGTAGTGAAATTAAGTGTAAACATTTTTCCTTTAAGTTCATCCGGTATTCCTATGCCATTGTCGGCAACAGATACCACCGCCCAGTCGCCCCTTATATCAACACTTATTTTTATCACTCCTTCTCTGCCTTGAGGAATAGACTGAATGGCATTCTTGATTAGATTCGAAAATATTCCGTTAAGGTGTTCCTTATCGGCATGAACAATAATTTGTTTGTCAACCGGCCAGTTGATTCTGAAGAAAATATTTTCGGTATCCTTGAAAAGTTCCATAGTGGTTTTTATCTGTTCCACCAGGTCAAGATCAACCGGATTGGAAGAAGGGAGTTTTGCGAATGATGAGAATGCCGATGCTATTGAAGAGAGATTCTCAATATATTCTATCTGGTTTTTTGTGAATTTTTCGATTTGTTTTTCAAAACCTGGTTTGCCGTCTTTCCATGTTTTGTAAAGCTGCTGGATATTCAGCTTCATTGGTGTAAGTGGGTTTTTGATTTCGTGAGCAACCTGTTTTGCCATTTCTCTCCATGCGTATTCCCTTTCTGAGTCGGCAAGTCTGCGGGCACTCTCCTGGAGCTCATCAACCATTTTGTTATAACGGCTAACAAGTTCTCCTATCTCATCGTGGCCGTTATAAATAAGATGTTCGCTTTTCTTCCCAAGCTGAACCGAAGCAAGTCCCTGACCCAGCATATTCAACGGTGCAGTAAGTCTTCTGCTTATTATGAATCCAAGCGCCATAGTAATAAGGATAATAAGAAGTGTAAAATTGGCCACAGTTACGATAATATTCGATATTTCCCTTGTCAGCACGCTCTGCATCCTGAAATAGGGAAGATTGAGGTAGGCCAGAAGCTGCCCGTCATTATTATAAAAAGGCACATAAGCCGAAAGGTATTCAAGTGAGGCAATCTTCTCCCATTGGATATATTCGCTTTTAGTAAGTGTTTCGAGATTGATGAACGCATCCATGTTCAGACGTCTGCTGGTGAGGTTACGATAAAAAACTTCAGGCCGTGACGTTGCAATCAGGTAACCGTTGTTATCGTACAGGTTTATATCCGTATTAAATACATTCGAAAGATTTACAAGAAACTCATTCAGCGATGATCTCGAAGGTTCACGCCAGCCGGGCGAAAGTTCAGGTTCTGCTGAAAGACGTTCCTCTATTTCAGTATAAATCGAATTAATCTTCTCCTTAATGTTTTCAAGATGTCTTGCTTTATACTGGTTAACCGTGAAAACTGTTGTTATAATGCCAAGGGAAATAAATGATAAAATAAGAATGGTTATGAACGAAATCTGGAGTTTCTGTCTGAAATTAAAATATTTGAATTTTTTGAAATCGGGTTTCTTTATAATCAGTATGATAATGCTGCTGGCAATAAGCGTAAAAATGAATATATATGCGAAGGAAATAATAACGTCGGAAAATGAAATTTGTTCATCGCTGATAATCACTGTTACATTGGCAGTCCGGTAAAGCACATGCCGGTAACCTTCACTGTTGAATACTCTGTAATCATATTCTCTGTCAATATAAGCTTCGTCGGTTTTGTCGTAAGGAAAGTCGCCGGTGCGCAATACAAGGTTTCCATTTATATATTTGGCGAATGAATAGTACTTCAGATGGGAATAACCTTGATATTTCCTGTCGAGGAGCAGTTCGGAATACCCTTCCTGGAATGAGTCTACCTCACTGAAAAGTTCAATAAACAGGCCTCTGGTACGATTACTTCCGAGACTATAAAAAATTTGTCCAAGATAATATGATCTCCCTCCCTGGCCTTCAAGGAAATAGAATCCGGTGCCAGTTATCAGGTGGCCGAATTTTTCAATTCGTTCACTGAAAAAATCAAAACAATTATCAAGCATTTTTTCTTCTGAGGCAATCCATAAAGGAGAATCATTATTACACGAAACCACACTGATGTTGTAATTACCCCAATATCCGCTGAAGTAAGTATTATGAAGATAATATGTTATTGAATCAATTTCATCCTGGGTTGTAAATTCTCTACATGCCATGTCTCTCAAAAGTGAATCGGACGAAAGTGCAGGCCACATATTTATAAGAAGATGTTCAGCTTCAGGATCATGCTCGGTGGAATAGTTTACCGCCATCACTTTTTTCTTCACAATTGATTTTTCCTCCGATAATGTAATCACAAAGTATAATGTATAAACAGTAAAAAAGAGAGAGAGTAAAAGTGTAAGATTAAATCTTGTGATTTTTTTTGCGAGTGCAAAACGTATAGATGTCACAAAAACCAGATAATAGATAACCAATATTAATATATCACTTTTGCGGAATATTACTGGCAGGAAAAATATAGCAGAAAGGGCAAGTGACAAAAAAAATTCCTTGTCATTAATTTTCCCGTTTATTGTCTTAAGAATTTTTATAGTAAAAAAAACCGTAACTGCAGCCAGAATTATTATTACAATATATCCTGCAAGAGTTAACGGTGACATTTCAAGTATGCGGTAAGGTTCGAAAACAATGTTAGAATCGAAGATCAGTTTTGTTAATACATAATGATAACCTGAAAGAACGATTAAACATGAAATCAGAAGCAGCCAGGTTACTAAAACCTTTATTGCGCTGTTTTTTATTTCCGGCAATTCAATCGGAAGTTTCCTGAAGAAAAACCACACCAATGTAAACAGCAGTATGGAAAGCAAAAGAAGATGGCCTAGTGATGGGACAAAACTACCCATTGTAAAGTGGTATCCTGAAAACAGATCCATAGATTCAAAAATTGCAGGCCTCCCTGTAATCAGGAAAATGAAATAAACAAGAGAAAAAACAGAAAGCAATAGAAGGAACGAGAGAAAATGTTTGCCTTTTTTGGAAATTATTTCTGCCTCACAAAGCAAAAAATCAATCAGAAACAATAATGACAATATCCAGAGTCCGGCAGGAATAAGTGAAAACCATGAAAACTTTCTTTCTTCAGGAAATTTGATCGAGAAAAGTTTCATTCCCTCATTGTTGAATATTCTATATGGAGTATCATCGGCGCCGGTAATAATTTCTGTTCCTGCCGGCATTTTAAAATCGGGCAGAAAACCGTTTCTGACAAGTTTGTTTTCAAAACCATACTCGTTTCTTACTCTTAAAAGGGCGATCCATATTTCATGGCCTGCCTGAACATTTTTAATAATAAACCATCCGTTATGAATGAATACAAAAGGTTTTGAGAATAGTGTATCGTTATAAACCAAAGGTACTTCGAATGAATTATCGGACCAGTATGCAAGCTTTCTGTCGAGATATTCAAGTATAGTAATTCCTTCTTTTTTTATTGTGGTGAAAAGAGAAGAGCCTGAAGCAGTTTCGATATCTGATTCTTTTTCAAGTATTTCTTTAAGACTAATCAGGCAATTTTCTGTGATCTTTTCTTTTTCGGCCAGAATTTTGTTAAATCTCCTGGTGCGGATTTTATATTCAAAAGGGCCGTTATATGCCGATTCTGCAATAATTGCAATGAAAGCTGCAATTATAAAAAGAATACCAGGGATTGCCAGTGCTCTGTTTTTTTTCATTCCTATTGAACTATTCGTGATGGTATGGCGTACCTTTAATTATTGAAAGAGCCCTGTAAAGTTGTTCAATAAACAATAATCGTACCATCTGGTGGGGGAAAGTCATCCTGGAAAGAGACAGAACATTGTCTGCTTTTTTGTAAACTTCTTCCGAAACACCCCATGCACCTCCTGTAATGAAAACGATTCTCTTTACCGGCTTCATTAACCATTGTTCAAGCTCCTGAGCAAGTTCGATTGTTCTGAGTTGTTTTCCTCTCTCATCGAGCAGTACGATATAATCGGCATCCGTCAGGCTGTTAAGAATCTGCCTGCCTTCTTTGCACTTCACTTCTTCAATAGTCATATTTCCGGTGTTTTTCAGGCCTGGAATCGTGATTATTTCAAAATTTGCAAACCTGGAAATACGTTCCAAATAATTTGCAACACCTTCAATAATGTATTTTTCAGTCGTCTTTCCCGTTAATAATAAAATTATTTTCATCAATAAAATTTATGTTATTTATTGAAATGTCGCAAAAATAAGCAATATTTGACCTGAGTCTGCGCTTATTTAACTTAAAGAACAAAGTTTTATAAATGATTTTGATTAAATTTGCTTATTTGTGAAGGTATTTTAATTTTTACATTATAAATTTTCAGATAGTTTCTGGCATGATTATTATATTATAAGGTTTAAGGTAAATTACAGGAAGATTGAAGGGAAAGTATTTTGGGAATATTTGACAATTAAAACAGCTAAAAGGATGATGGTAAAGAAAATTATTTTTATAACCTGTTTCATGGTTTCCCAGTTTTACGGGATTTCAGCTCTGGGGCAAGTGAAAATTCCTCCTGATATTCTGACAGCTTTTAAGACCGGAAATGCTTACGAATTGTCAAAATATTTTAATCCGACGCTCCAGATAATGCTTCTTGGTAAGGAAGATTTTTATAAAAAGAATGTTGCAGAAACAATACTTAAGGACTTTTTTGCTAGCTGTCGGCCGAAAGAATTTATTGTTAAACACCAGGGTGGAAACGGAGATGCTTTGTATGCTATAGGTAATCTTAAAACTGACAAGGGAAGTTTCAGGGTATATTTCCTGCTTAAAAAAACTGATTCCGACTTTCTTATTCACCAGATACGCATTGATCCGGATGAATCGAGATGAACTGCTCAGAGATTTTATTGAAAGAGGCCTGGGTGAGGATACAGGCGAGGGGGATTATTCATCTATAGCTTGCATTCCACCTGATGCTAAAGGTAAAGCAAGGCTTATAATCAAGGAATATTGTATCGTTTCGGGCCTTGAGGTGGCACAGAAAATATTCCGGTATGCCGAAAGTACTCTCATTACAGAACTTTTTTTACACGATGGTGATGAAGCGGCGTCCGGAACTATCGGTTTTATTGTTTCTGGTAATCTTCAGGCAATACTTAAATCGGAGCGTTTTGTTTTAAATGTTCTTCAGAGAATGAGCGGCATTGCAACAACTACGAAGGCTTATGTCAAAAAACTGGAGGGCCTTAATACAAAGGTGCTCGATACCCGTAAGACTACGCCTGGAATGAGATTTCTTGAAAAAGAGGCAGTCAGAACCGGCGGCGGAGAAAATCACAGAATGGGTTTGTATGATTTGATATTGCTTAAGGATAATCATATTGATTATGCAGGCGGAATAGAACAGGCAATTTTCAGAACACATGATTATCTCATGAAAACCGGGAAGAAATTGAAAATCGAAATTGAGGCTAGAAACATCGAAGATATAAAAAGAATTATGAAAACTGGTGGCGTTGACCGTATTATGCTTGATAATTTCACCATTCCGGATACATTGAAGGCCGTTGGAATGATAGCCGGCCGTTTCGAGACTGAATCGTCAGGAGGCATCACTCTTAATAATATTAGAGAATATGCTGAGTGCGGTGTGGACTATATTTCAGTTGGCGCTTTGACAAACCATATTAAAATTATTGATATGAGCCTTAAAGCTGTTAAAGATGTCTGAGAATGGCAAAATAAAACGGCAAACCGGCAAAAGTTTATTGCCTGATTTCGAAATGATATTCACCTGAGCCTGTTTCCAGTGCAATTCTGTTACCTGAAATTCTGATATCGGAAAATTCTTTTACCGCTTCCAATGGCTTTCCGTTTTCAGTTGCTTTCGATATGGCGTCAGCAGGTAGAAATACTGTGGCTCTAGTGTTTGCCGGGATTTTGATATCTATTTTAGTCAGACCGTTTTCTATTCTCCAACCTGATATAATTGTTCCATAACTGCTTTCAAATGTTGCCTTTGCATAATTAAGTCTGGAAGTTGGAGATGGCTGGATTACAATATGTTTATATCCAGGGTTTCCGGATTCGATTCCAGCACATACCCTGTACATCCAGTCGCCTATTGCCCCATAGGCATAATGATTGAAAGAGTTCATTCCCGGATCCTGAAATGTACTGTCGGTTTTTATACCATCCCATCTTTCCCAGATAGTAGTGGCTCCCATTTTAACAGGATAGAGCCAGGAAGGATATGCCTCCTGCAGAAGCAGGTCATAAGCTACATCGGTATTTCCGCTACCTGACAATACATGGCACAAGTATGACGTGCCCACGAACCCTGTTGAAAGCCTGTTCTTACGGCTTTTAATATCGGCAACAAGAAACTGTGCAGCATTTTCCCTGAGGTTTTCAGGCAAAAGGCCGAACATAAGCGCCAGAACATACGAAGTCTGAGAACAAGTTCCAACGCGTCCTGCAGGTGTAACATATTCATGAATAAAAACTTCCTTTATTTTACTGAATAAGTCGTTGTAAAATTTTACTTCGTCATTTTTCCCAAGTTCTTTTGCTGCCAGCGACAACAGTTTTGTCGAATAACCGAACATGGCCGTGGATATAAAGTCGTGTTCGGTATGTCCGTCAAACTCAGTATGATTGTTTACCGGTGGATGATAAAACAGCCAGTCGCCATATTTGCTTCCGCCTTTCCAGATATAAGTATCTCCGGCCTTTTTACGAATATATTCAACCCACGCTTTCATGCTCGGATATTGTGTCTCAAGAAGTTCTTTATCGCCATAAACCATATACATAGTCCATGGCGCAATAACTGCCACATCGCCCCATGCGGCCGAAGGAATGGCACTTTTTGCATTCTGCGGATTCAGAACGTCGGGAATGACATCAGGAACTTCACCGCCAGGTTTTTGGTCGGCCGCGACATCTTTGAGCCATTTTGTGAAGAATGTTGAGACATTCATGTTAAAGGCTGCGGTCCGGCAGAATACCTGTGCATCGCCTGTCCAGCCAAGCCTCTCATCTCTCTGCGGACAATCGGTTGGCACATCCAGAAAATTACCTTTCTGCCCCCATAGAATGTTATGTTGTAACTGGTTTACAAGCGGATTGGAGCATTCAAAGCTTCCGGTGATAGGCATGTCGGAATGGACAACAACGCCTGTAATATTATCTGTTGTGAGTTCTCCCGGGAAACCCTGAACTTCCACATATCTGAAGCCCATAAAAGTAAATCTTGGTTCATATACTTCCTCTCCCGAACCTGCCAGAGTATATGTAAGCTGGCATTTTGCAGCCCTCAGATTTGCCGTGTAGAATTCACCATATTTATCCAGAACTTCGGCATGGCGAAGGGTCACAACCGTGCCTCTTCCACCTTTTACCTTAAGCCTTACCCATCCGACCATATTCTGTCCCATATCCACAACAAGGCTTCCTTTTGGAGTCCTAAGTATTTTAACCGGTTTTATTTCCTGGATTTTCCTTACCGGTACGCTCTCAGAAGCAATCAGGTTGTCTATTGTATAATCAGCCGTTTTTACCGGAACCCAATTCTTTTCATCATATCCGGGCATATCCCAGCCTGTAAGCTTTTTTCGTGCATCATAAGTTTCACCATTATATATGTCGTTCATTCGTATTGCGCCATCCTGATTGCCCTTCCATGTCTCATTTGTTATTATGAGAGT
>CAZIRN010000032.1:0-15220 GCA_964541495.1 uncultured Rikenella sp.
CTCCCATCAGCCGGTATACTTTCTTGTGGTTTATGATATAATCCATTGCTTTAAGCGCTGCAGTTACATTCTGGTACCCATAGCAAATAAACTCTCCACTAAGGACCTTTTTGATATCATCGACAACTTCTTCATTGGCTACTGTTGTACCATCCCTTTTTATTGTGGTTGTACTTGGAGCAATTCCTTTTCTTTTATCTGAAGGCTTGTAATAGTAGCTGCTCTTTGGAAAACCGACCCATTTAAAAAGCTCACTCTTTTTGGTAATATGCTGATATTGATTAACTATACTCATCTTGTCTTCGACCCGATAGGAGTTTTTTTTAAAAGCTCTGTTTTTACTTCAATTTCCAGAGCCTGCTTGGCAATGATCCTCCGCAGTCGCTCATTCTCTAACTCCAGGGCACGGACTTCCGGGTCTATTCTCTTGTGCTTGTCCTTTAAACCAGATATACCATCACTGATGTATTTACGCTTCCAACGTGCATATAACGATGGTGCAACATTATACTTCCTGATTGTAGCAGCCTGGCCTTCTCTTTCTCCCTCCTGAAGTATTGAAAGTCGATCTTCAGCTGTAAATTTTCTTCGATTCTTTGTCATAATTCCCAAATTTAATTAAACCTAATTTGTTTTTCAAATTATGTCCAGCTATTTGGGGGGCTAAGACACTCTCTTCTTTTCAATATATTTATTACCTTCTTTGTCTGTGTTATAAAACAAAACTGTGCCTGTAACTTTTTCTCCAGATTCTTTAAAAGTATAAAGTTCCGTTGTCGGGTCAATCATAACATTTTTGCTGTCAATTGATTTGCTGGTCGAGTCACAACTTAGTAAGAAAAGTGTGAGTAGACTTAAAATTGTAAATCGTTTCATGTCAATATATTTTAGTTTTTATTGTTTACAGAATGTATGTTAAAATTACACATAACTTAATAGTATTTTATACACAGTCTTATTACACTTTACACGTTAAAGGTAAACAAAAAATTTTAAAGTACTAATTGTATTGGCGTTAGATAAGATCGTGAATATAATTAAGACTGACCCTACAGGATAAAATTATTGGCATTCTATTAGTCATTGTATCAAGAAAATTTTTCAACGGATTTTTTGTTAAATGCAGGGTTATTAGAAAAAGGGCAAGTCAGAGAATTCCTAATAACATTTAAAAACAAGGTGTACCTAACCCTTTATTTTTTACCACAGAGCGCACGGGTTGGCACGGAGAGAATCCGTGTAAACCCGTGCTCCCCGTGGTGAATTGAATTATTTCCAGATAGAACACTCTCTTGCTTCTTCGCATTTCGCCTCTAAAACAGTCCGGGACATAGAGCATAGGACAGATAGTTAGTTATTATCCTTTCGGGCTGATAATGAAGCGGAATAATTCTGGTTCTGCATCATATCCAAAAACAATTACCTTGGATAGAAAAAGTTGAACAATTATCAACAAGTAACATAGTTTTGATAACCTGGGAAAATTAAATCTTCCTTACCTGGTCAGCGGACTTTCCACTTTTTCAGGAAACCATTTGTTCTTTAAACGAAAAGCTACATTCACCAATCCGATCATGACCGGTACCTCTATCAGCGGACCGATCACGGCAACAAACGCTTCACCCGAATGTATGCCAAAAACAGCAATGGCTAATCTCTGAAAACTTTACCCAGTTCTTCGTATTTAACTTTGGCCAAAGGTGGATACATCATCAGAATGAGACCTGCAGCAAGGGGGAGATTGGTAGTACCTATAGAAAATTTATTCCAAAAATCGGCTATGGGTGGATACAACCATCCTGCAAGGATGCCGGTGCTCATGGCCAGAAAAATCCACAATGTCAAATAGCGATCCAGAATATTCAGCCGCGTATTCATACATGAAATTATTTTATTTTACTTTTTCTGCAGAAACGGTAATGCTGAAAATGCCGATTTTCTTTTCATTAAACTGCCGGATTTCTTCTTTGTCGAGATATTTCTTTAAAATTTCGTCTGGCAGTTGAACTTTCTTCTGTTTGTGAATGGTAATGGTTTGGAATCCTGTTTCTTTGATAATTTCCAGATATTCTTGCAGGTCAATGGCTCCCGAAACGCAACCTGCATACATTTCGGCGTCATTTTTCAATTTTTCGGGAAGAGCGCCTTTGCTTACCACGTCAGAAATACAAAAATGTCCACCGGGTTTCAGTACCCGTTTTATTTCGGCAAAAGCTTTGCGTTTGTCGGGAACCAGGTTGAGTACGCAATTGGAAATCACCACGTCGAACTGGTTGTCCTCCAAGGGCATGTCTTCGATGTCTCCCTTGATAAATTCCACATTTTTAAAACCGAGTCTGGCATTGTTTTTCTGCGCTTTTTCCAGCATGGCGTCGGTAAAATCAAGACCGACCACTTTTCCGCTTTCCCCAACGATGGCTCGGGCAACGAAACAATCGTTGCCTGCTCCGCAACCCAGATCGAGCACACTGTCGCCTTCTTCGATATCAGCAAATTGTGTGGGAATGCCACATCCCAATCCCAAATCGGCTTCCTGCTGATAACCTTTCATCTGCCGGTAGTTTTCGCTGAATACGACGTAATCTACTTGCGAACAGCAGTCGCCCACTCCGCAACAGGAGGTTTCGTTCTCTGTTTTCGATTGTTGGGCAATCCTTTTATATTTGTCTTTAACAACGGATTTGATATTTTTTTTCATAGACTTAAATTTTAGATTTCACTGGTGCAGCAGGTATCTTTGGGTGTTGATTTTGCAAAAAATTCCTGAAAGGCCAATTTTGCCTTTTCCCAATTTTTCCGGTCGATGCAGTATCTTACTTTTGGTGGCTCGATTTCGCCCTTGATTAATCCGGCGTTTTTCAGTTCCTTCAAGTGTTGCGAAACGGTAGCTTTTGCAATGGGGAGTTCCTGATAAATATCGCCAAAATAGCAACTGTCCAGCGAGGACAAAAATTGAAGAATGCTGATGCGGGCCGGATGTCCCATTGCTTTGGCAAAGCGGGCAAGTTCTTCCGTATCGATGCTGTATTCTTTATTTTTAGGATAAGCCATAGCAGTGTAAATCAATTGAAAATTGAGTTCGTTGTTTGCAAAATTACGAACAAATTTTCGAAAACAAAAAATTCCGAAAAAAATGGGAATAGTTTCGATTGTATATGACCATGAAAGGTAAAATACATAGATTGGTAAAAGGGAGTAAAACAGAAAAAGAAACCATTTGTCAAGTTTTATCAACAACGTGGTGAAACTTTACAGCTAATCAAAAGTTCTCAGTGGTGAATTGAATTATTCCCAAATAGTACACAAACGACAAGGATGCGACAGATTGGAATATGGACTACGGCGGATCCAATTTCTGAGAAAGCTTACTACAGGATCCCTTATCGCTATGGATTTGATAATCCTATCTCCATTACGGATTCTATAGGATAGTATGAAAATATGCCAAATGATTATAAAGAAATTGTAAATTTGTAATATTGATTTATTTATCTTATGTCTTTACAGTGCGGTATAATAGGATTGACAAACACCGGGAAAACCACAATATTTAATTGTTTTTCAGGTACGAAAGTTGAAACTGGCAGTTTTACACACGGTGCCAGGAAATCGAATATAGGTGTTATAAAGGTGCCTGACCCGAGGCTCGAAGAACTGGAAAAGTTTCAGAAAACAGAAAAAATCGTCCATACAACCGTGGAAATTGTTGATATACCCGGGCTGGGAGGAGGTTCTGCCAAAGAAGAAGGAGCCGGGAGCAAATTTCTTGCCGATATCAGAAACACCGACGCTCTGATTCATGTGCTACGTTGTTTCGACGATGACAGCATACCTCATGTTTCCGGTTCGATAGATCCCGTCAGAGACATGGAAACTCTCGACCTCGAACTGCAGTCAAAAGACCTTGAATCGGTGGAACGCAAGATTGAACGCCTCGAAAAGGCATCTAAGTCGGGCGATAAGGATGCTAAACACGGAATCGAGGTTCTGTCACGATTCAGAGACCATCTCGAAAACTTTGGCAATGCAAGAACACTCGAAATTGGAGCCGATGATAAAAAATATATAGAAGACCTCTTCCTCCTTACTATGAAACCTGTGATGTACGTCTGTAATGTCGACGATAAATCCGCCAAAAGCGGAAACGCACATGTTGAAAAAGTAAGAGAACATTTCGAAGGAACGGATACGGAAATTCTTGTTATTGCCGGAAAACTCGAAGCAGAGATAGCCGAACTCGAAGACCCCGACGACCGTATTGCCTTCCTGAAAGATGCCGGACTTGACGAACCTGGAGTGGATAAACTTGTAAGAGCCGCATACAAAATGCTTAACCTGCTAACCTTCTTTACTTTAGGGCCAAAAGAAATCAGAGCATGGACTATCAAAAAAGGCATGAATGTACAACAGGCAGCCGGGACTATACATAGTGACCTCGAAAGAGGATTTATTCGTGCCGAAGTAATGAAATATAAAGATTTTATAACTCTCGGATCGGAACATGCATGCAGAGAAGCAGGTAAATTCTATATCGAAGGAAAAGACTATATCGTTGAAGACGGAGATATACTTCATATCCGTTTTAACGTTTAATATTTCGTGAGACAACTTACTTCTATATTGTTTCTGTTATTTACAATTTCATCATTTGTTTGTTTAGCCCAGGTTGACAGGGATGAAAAACTAAAGAAAGAGATAGAAAAATACGGCCAGGCCGAAGTGGTTATCGCATATCCGGGCCGGCAAGCCATGGACGTAATAACCAGAAATGTATCAATCACAAGTGTTCGCGATAAAAGTGTATATATTACACTTTCTCCTTTAACTCTGAAATGGTTTCTTGATGGCAGGTTCGATTATGAGATTATTGAGAGAGATGAAGGCAAAGGTGTCATTTCGGCCGGCTCGGTAAGCAAGGCAATGCAATGGAACTGCTACCCGACATATCCCCAGTACGACTCAATAATGCAAAAATTCCAGTCGGATTATCCGTCTCTCTGCAGACTTGATACAATAGGCACAAGCATAAACGGCAAACTGGTTCTTGCACTGAAGATTTCTGATAATGCATCAGTTGATGAAGATGAACCCGATGTGTTTTATTCCTCGACAATTCACGGAGACGAACTTGGAGGTTTTGTATTGATGCTCAGACTCGCCGATTATCTTCTGAAGAACTATTACACTGATCCCGGGGTAAAAAATATGGTTGACAACCTCGAAATATGGATTAACCCCCTTGCAAACCCCGACGGAACATACAGATCGGGCGATGTGATTTTAAACCCGGTCAGAGCCAATGCAAACGGATATGATCTGAACAGAAACTTCCCTGATCCTGTTGACGACGAAACTGTTAAGCAAAAGGAGACTGTTGATATGATTAAATTTATGCGACAGCACCATTTTGTTCTTTCGGCCAATTTTCACGCCGGCGAAGAAGTGGTAAACTACCCCTGGGACAGATGGTACAGTAAATATCATGCCGATAATGACTGGTTTTATCACGTAAGCAGAAAATATGCCGATACTGTGCACCTATATTCAGAGCCTGGATATATGACCTATCTCGACAACGGTGTTACGCGCGGGTCGGACTGGTATGTGATTTACGGCGGCCGCCAGGATTTTGTTACCTGGGAACTGCAGGGCAGGGAGGTTACAATAGAACTCGACTATACCAAACAAACTCCGGCATCAGAACTCGAATCACTATGGCAGTATAACATGCGGTCACTGCTGGGATACATCGAAAATGCCCTCTACGGGATACATGGCAGAGTTCTTGACTATTACTCTCGTAAACCGGTGCCTGCAAGAATTTTTATATCCGGCCACGACAAGGACAGCTCTCATGTATATTCTGATTCAGTCAGAGGAAATTTTGTGAGAATGCTTTATCCCGGCACATGGGATCTTTTATTCTCGGCAAAAGGCTACAAAGACACTGTTATTAAAAGCATTAATGTGATACAAAATAAAAGGACTGAACTTCTGGTTCTTTTGAATGATTCCATAAGTCTTAAAGAACCTCTACTCTTCCCCAATCCATCGTTTTACACAATAGAGTGCAGACTTCCCGATGTGCTTGAGGGAGCGGTAAGAGTAACAGTTATAAATATCCAGGGTAAAAAAGTTATTGAACTTATCACAGATGAAAGACCTGTGATGCTCGACGTCAGGAATTTGTCTGCCGGCATCTATGTTGTTGTCTTCTCATCCCGGAATACCGGAGTTTCCTTCAAAAGCCGCTTTATTGTTCCTGCACGGGATTTCTGATTTTTGTTTTTTTTTCTTGCCTCTGAAACCAAAACATATATTTTTGCAACGCCGGCTGACAGGGAATTTAATTCAGTAAAGTAAGGCTTCAAACTCGAATCCCGCCGGTTAATTGGACACATATAAATATAATACAAATTATCAAAAAAAGAAAAGTTATTTATGAGCAGAGAAAAGCTATTGATTCTGGCATCGGCCGTACAGTTGTTTTTGTTTACATTCTCACTTTCGGCACAAAATGTCTATATCCCCCCTGAAAAGCCCAAGCTTATTGTACAGATAATAGTCGAGCAATTGAGATTCGACCAGATCGAGAAATTGAAGAACAGGTTTTCGGAGAGGGGTTTGCGAAGGATGATGAATGAAGGCACATGCTTCAATAATGCTTTTTTTAATTATGTTCATACCCAGTCGGCCCCGGGTCATGCCACTATTGCAACAGGCGCTGAGCCTTCCGCCCATGGCATCACTTCCGACTACTGGCAGGTTCCTCTGAAGAATGAAATTATTTACTGTACCGCCGATAGAGAAGTTTCTCCTCTAGGCGGTTCTTATGAATCGGGGCTCCATTCCCCTGTCAATCTTATGGCATCAACATTTTCGGATGAACTTTTTCTCGCTACAAAAGGTAAAGCTAAAATATTTTCGGTCGGACTAAAGGAAAGTTCAGCCATACTTTCTGCCGGTCATACTGCAAACGGTGTTTTCTGGTTCGATAGCAATACCGGGACATGGATGTCGAGCTCTTATTATATGAAAGAGCTCCCGGCATGGGTGAATGATTTCAATGCAATGAGACTTGCCGATTCATATCTTGAAAAGATATGGATACCTCTTAAAAAGATAGAAGAGTACGGCGATTGTTCTCCGGATTCGAATAATTATGAGGCAGGCTTTAACGGAATATCATGGTTTCCTTACGACCTGAAAAAGATGCAGGCAAAGGGAGTGCAGGGATTAAAGCAGGATTATTCTCTTCTGGCCGAGACACCTTTCGGTAATAGCTTCACAAAAGATTTTGCTCTGAAGCTGATTAAAGAAGAAGGCCTTGGAACCGACAATGTTACGGATTTCATTTCTATATGTTTTTCTGCAACAGATAAGATTGGCCACAGATTCGGACCTTCATCGGTTGAAGCTGCAGATGCTCTTCTCAGGCTCGATGTCGATATAGCCGAACTTCTTGATTTTCTTCTGGGAACAATCGAGAAGAAGAATATTCTTATCTGTTTTACCGCTGCTCATGGCGTTTCGGAAACGCCTGCCTTGCTCGAAGCTAACAGAATTCAGGCAGGTTATTTCGTCCACACTCAGGCATTGCAGCTTTTGAGGATTTATCTGAATGCTATATACGGACAGGGCGACTGGATAAAAGGATATTTCGACAATCAGGTTTATCTCAACCGGACATTAATTGAAGATGCCAGAATATCGCTAGAGGAGATTCAGAAGAGGGTGGCAAGGTTCATGGTGCAGAATACCGGAGTGGCGGCAGCCTACCCGCTATCGGTTTTCGAAACTGCCGATTTCATGAACGGACGCCTTCACATGGCCGATAATAATTTTGTTCCTCAGCGCTCCGGCGATGTCCTGGTTATACTGAACCCGGGATGGGTCGAAGCAAATGAATACTCTGTTACCGGTCATAATTCTCCATATAATTACGATACCCATGTTCCTTTGATATGGTATGGCTGGACTGTCAACAGGGCAACTGTAAACCGAAGGGTAAATATGACTGATATTGCGCCAACATTATCGGTTATGTGCGGCATTCCGGTTCCGAACACGTGCACAGGTGAGCCGGCTAATGAATTGCTCAGATAGCTGTTCTGTTCCTGAATGAATCTCTTACTTTACAGGCTTCGGCCAGAAGGGCAGGTCTCTTTTCGCAACCGTTCCCAATAACGATCATATCTGCGCCCGATTCGAAAGCATCCTGCACCTGCTTTATATTCTTCAATCCACCTCCTGCAATAACAGGTATTGAGACATTTTCTTTAACAGCTTTGATTACTCTGGTAGGTACAGGCGATTTTGCACCGCTTCCTCCCTCGAGATAGATCATTTTCATCCCAAGCATTTCTCCTGCCAGAGCAGTGGCAGTAATTATATCAGTTTTATCTGACGGTATTGCTTCGGTCTGGCTCATGTATTCAACCGACGTTTTCGAGCCACAGTTGATGAGCATGTAACCGACAGGCACCACTCTGTTTTTTACTTCTCTCAGATATGGTGCAGCAATGACATGATTTCCAATAAGCAGTTCCGGATTGCGGCCTGAAATAAGCGAAAGAAAATAAATGCCGTCGGCTTTTGTGGTTAACTGAAGAAGACTTCCCGGGAAAAGAATCACAGGAATGGTACATCTTTCTTTTATATAACTGATGAGACAATCAATTTTGTTAAAAATAATACTCCCTCCTGTAAGTATGTAATCGGTCTTACAGATTACTGCAATTTCGATTATATTTTCGAAAGCCTTTCCTATTGCTTTATCGGGGTCGAGAAGAAGAGCAACTGATTTTTCGGAAGGGACTAAATCTGGTATCATATAATCTTCTTTTTGGTCCACACTATGGCGTAGTTATCGTATTTCGAATAAAACAGGTCGAATAACATATTTATTTTGTCTGTATGAACTCTCCCCTTAATTTCTCCGGAATCTTTCAGCCTGAAAGGTTGTATTGTGATGTTGTTTTGCAGGCTGATGCCTTCCTTGTCGCATATTTTATATAAAGCCTCCTTGGCACACCAGTGAATGTAAAGATGATATTTGACAAGATTGGTGTCTTTTGTTATTTTTTCTTTTTTGTTCAAAAACTTCGACATAAATGCTGAGATATTTGCATTCATATATTCAAGGTCAATTCCAACCTGTTCATTGGTACTTAGAAGTATAGATGTAAGGCGAAACGAATGTGATATGCTAATAAAATAGCTACCGTCTTTTAAAAAAGGCTTGTTGTTTTTGTTGTAAACTATGCGGGCATCCTTTCCAATTAATTCAGCCAGGAGTGCTCGCACACTCAGAAATTCAAGCTTTCTCGAATTGCTTCTGAATTCGCGAAATCTTTTCATATCTTCCCTGCCAAGATCCACCATGTGAAGAAGAGTTTTAATATCTTCTTCGATCTTCCACACGCCAAGCACGGAATATTCGTTCAGGTAATGTTTGGTTATGCAACCCATATAATATTTTACACTTCAGATTTCCATCTGAACGATTCAATGAGATGAATAATATCTTTCCTGAAAAAGCTTATCACAGGCGCAAGTGAATCCTCTCTCGGCTGAACATAGAAATAAAGTGCGCCCCGCAAAAAATGCCTTGTGCTGTCGGTAAGAAAGAATTGTACCGATGATGCTGTGTTGCCCTTTATATCGTAAAGAATGCCATATACCTTTCTTTCGTTATTGAACCATGGTTGTTCAGTTATTGCATCAGCCTTTATTGTATGACTGTAAACATATTCGTTCGATTCCTTGAGAATTTCGGCCAGATTACCGTTGATTCCCTTATAACTGAAATGAATGGTGGCCTTGTATCGGGGAAATTCGAGATTAAACCAGCAGGGCTCACTATTTCCTGCTATATCGTATGATATTTTGCCGTAAACAGGATATTCGAATGTAAAAGGACAGGCAGTATCAAAATAAGTATATTGTTTTTCAGGGAATTCGATCCTGAAATATCCTCTTGGCTTCGGAACCGCCTTTTCCCTGCATGAAAAAAGCAGCAAAAGCATAAGCAGAGTCGAGAATATTTCATAGATTCCGGCTTTCTTCATTTTTCACGTTTATGATTACTTTTATCTTTTTTATTCGTCTTTTGTCGGCCGATTCAACAACAAATTTAAACTCATTATACTCGGCAGTTTCAATTTCTTCAGGCATTTTGCCGGTAAGCTCGAGCAAAAGTCCGGCCAGTGTCTCGGAATCTCCTCTTACGTCCTTAAAAGGATCTCCGTCAATATCAAGGATTTTATAAAAATCGTTCAATAACACTTTGCCGTCGAAAATATAAGTGCTTTCATCAACCTTTTCGTAAAGTGATACTTCCTCGTCGCTTTCGTCAATAATGTCTCCAACGATTTCTTCCAGGATATCCTCGAGTGTGACAATGCCTGATGTGCCGCCGTATTCATCAATTACTATTGCCATATGAATTTTTCTCACTTGAAATTCCTTAAGGAGTTCGTTTATCTTTTTTGTTTCAGGCACAAAGTAAGGAGGCCTTATTAGAGGCTGCCATTTGAAGGAATCGGGATTTTCTGTATAGGGCAGTATATCTTTGGCATAGAGTATTCCAACTACATTGTCAAATGAGCCGGAATAGACCGGTATCCTTGAAAATCCGGATTTAACAATTACGTCAATAACTTTGTTGAAGCCTGATTTAATATCAATAGCTGTTACGTCCACTCTCGGGCACATAATGGCGCTTGCAGTAATATTACCAAATTTTACTATTCCTTTCAGGATTTTTTCTTCTTCCTCAAGTTTTCCGGAAGTAAGGTCAAGTGCGTCTGAAAGGTCGTGTATGCTTATGTTTTGCTTATTCCGTAATTTTCTGTTCCTGACCAGCTTCGTTGAAAGCATAAGCACAGAAGTGACAGGTTTGAAAATCTTTTCTAATGTTAGAAGAGGAAAGGCCATCAAATAGACCACGGACAGATGATTTCTTGTGGCATATACTTTTGGGATAATATCACCGAAGAGGATAATGAGAAATGTAATTACCACAACTTCGATTATAAGCCTCGTTACTTGTGAGCCGCTGAATTCGAAAAGCCGCCTGCTAAGAAAGGCTGAAAGAATAGTAATACCTATATTAATAAGATTATTGACGACAAGAATTGTACTGAGCAACTTTTCAGGCTCTCCGTAAAGTGATAAAACAGCGCCTGCTTTTTTGGTTTTTTCTTTCTTAATATTGTTGATATCTTCCGGACTGAGCGAGAAAAAAGCCAATTCAGAACCCGACGTAAGTGCAGATAGTATAAGCAAAAAAATGAGAATGATAATTCCGGTGATTACGGAAATATCAGGGGGCAGCATTTTAACCCCTGTTATCAGAACAATATTTACAAAAATAGCAGGAGGTATCAAAATCAATGCATTTTATTTGCATCAGAAAGGAAGATCGTCCTCAGGAATTGGCTGAAGCGGCTCTTCATCAAAAGGATAATGCATTTTATCCGGCTCGTTAACGGCATCAGGTTTCTTGCCGGAACCGTTGTAATAGGATGGATGATTGTCATTTTCATGGGTTTTATACCCTTCATTTTGTTGAGCACTTTCAGTATCTTCCGTGCTAAGAGATGTACCCAGCTTACGGTCAAGAACAAACATTGTGTCGGCAAGTATTTCAGTTATATACTTATTGTTTCCGTCTTTATCAACATAAGACCTTGTTTTTATTTTGCCTGCAATGTAAAGTTGTGTTCCTTTTTTTACACTCTTTTCAGCGACTTCAGCGAGAGATCTCCACAGCACAATATTGTGCCATTCAGTATTTGTGACTTTTTCTCCCTTCTGATTTCTGTAAGTTTCACTCGTTGCAAGTGGGAAGGTGGCTTTTGCAACTCCTTTGTCAAAATACCTTATCACAGGATCCCTTCCAACATTTCCAACCAGAATTACTTTATTAAGTGACATATTTTGATATATTTTATTTTCTGCAGGTAAATTTAATAAAATATACTCAGATTGAAAAACTTTACTATTGAAGATAAAGATATCAAACGGGCATACCGGAAACTAATATACAGGTTAAAAAAGTGCCGGATATTAATAAATGCGTTAATCCGGCATTGTAATTTTTATTTTCCATCAAATCGTGGCTATGTTCGATAAAAATAAAATTTCCGTAAGTGTTTCAATTTAAATAAATAATATTTTTATATTTGCAGGACTGAAAAAATTAAAATAATTAAAATATTTTGTTGAATTTAAAATTTCATAAAAAATGACTAAAGCAGACATCGTTAACGAAATTGCCAAGAACACTGGTATTGAAAAGGCAACAGTACAGAAAACTATTGAAGCCTTCATGGAAACAGTTAAAAACTCAATGATCGCCGGCAACAATGTGTACCTGAGGGGTTTTGGGAGTTTTGTGATTAAGAAAAGAGCCAAAAAAACAGCCAGGAATATTTCGAAAAATACAACTATTGTTATTCCTGCACATAACATCCCGGCATTTAAACCTGCCAAGTCTTTTGTAAACAAAGTTAAATCGCCAACTAAGAAGTAATATCTATGCCGAGCGGTAAAAAGAGGAAAAGACATAAAATGGCCACCCACAAGCGTAAAAAACGCTTGCGGAAGAACAGGCATAAGAAAAAATAAAAGATCAATAATGGTCTGTAATGTTTACTTGATAAACCTAAAGGTCACATGATCTTTAGGTTTGTTGTATTTTTACTTTGAGATAAACGGATATCATTTTATTTCATTTTTTAATAGAAAGTGGAAAGCAGGGATTTAATCATCGATGCAGGTGATGAAGAGATTTCTTTGGCTTTACTTGAAGACAAACAGCTTGTTGAACTACACAAAGAAAAAAGAAGTGTAAGATTTTCAGTAGGCGATATTTATCTTGGAAAGGTTAAGAAGATAATGCCGGGGCTGAATGCAGCTTTTGTTAATGTGGGGTACGAAAAAGATGCTTTTCTTCATTACTTCGATTTAGGGCCACAATTTCGGACACTCCATAAATATTACGAATCGGCTATCCAGAAAAAAGGCAGGCCCGTCCCCATTCATAAGTTCAAAAGAGAACCGGATATTGATAAAGATGGTAAAATTTCAGATGTTCTTACTAACGGCCAGACAGTTATTGTACAAATAACAAAGGAACCGATATCAACAAAAGGTCCGCGCCTATCTTCCGAAATCTCAATTGCAGGCCGAAATCTTGTTATTATTCCTTTCTCCGACAAAGTGTCGGTCTCATCAAAAATAGAAAACCAGGAAGAAAGGAATAGATTGCGCACACTTGTCCAGAGCATCAAACCCGATAATTACGGTGTCATTATAAGAACGGCCGCTGAAGGTAAGAAACTATCAGTAATTGACGCTGAACTGAGAGAACTTATAAGTAAATGGGAAGGCGCTTTTGAAAATCTAAGAAAAGATATCAAATCGCCCAGACTGTTCATTGGCGAAATGGACAGGATTTCTACAATCCTCCGCGATATGCTGAATGTAACATTCAACAGCATACACGTAAATGATTATACACTTTTTGAAAGTATAAAAAAGTATATAGGAGAAATAGCTCCTGAAAAGGAAGATATTGTTCGGTATTATAAAGGAAAACTTCCAATTTTTGACCATTTCGGCGTTACGAGACAAATAAAATCTCTTTTCGGACGTACAGTATCGTTCTGGCATGGAGCATATCTTATTATTGAACACACTGAGGCCCTTCACGTTATTGATGTAAATAGCGGCAACAGATCAAGGAGCGGAACCGACCAGGAGACCAGCTCCCTCGAAGTAAACCTTGCGGCTGCAAATGAAATTGCTCGCCAGCTAAGACTCAGAGATATGGGAGGTATAATTGTTATAGATTTTATTGATATGCAATCGGCCGAACACCGGCAGCTTCTCTTCGACCGATTGAAGGAAGCCATGGAACACGACAGAGCCAAACATAACATTTTACCCCTCACCAAATTCGGTATAATGCAAATTACACGCCAGCGTGTCAGACCTGAAATGAGCATCAATACTGAAGAAAAATGCCCGGCATGCAGAGGCACAGGAAAGGTTAAACCAACTTTACTCTTTACCGATGAAATTCAAAATAAACTTGCTGAAATTGTTGAAATAGTAAAAACCAGGAAACTACAGCTTAACGTCCATCCTTTTGTGGCAGCATATCTGAAAAAAGGCATTTTCCCTGTTTATTTGAAATGGGATTTAAAATACCATATCTGCCTTAAGGTTCAGTCAGTGCCATCATACCACATGCTTGAATATCGTTTCTTCGACAGATATGAAAATGAAATAGACCTTTCCTGAACATTTAACCAGTAAACCTGTTGTATTTATTAAAATTGGCGGGATTTATTATCAAAGTTTTAATTTTGTGAAATCATCCGTTAATTTTTCTCTGATGAAGAGACTTATTGCAATTTTTTCTTTTGCTATTTTTATCCCTGGGCTGCTTAATGCCCAGATATACGATCCCGTATCATGGAAGTTTAGCTATCTGAAAAATGATGCCGGCCGGTATGAGATAATAATGACTGCCTTTATTGATAAAGGTTCATATATTTATGCTCTCGACCTGCCAGAAAATGGGCCAATACCTACATCATTCATATTCGATTCGACCGGCAATTATACTCTCGACGGGAAACCTTATGAGGTTACCAGACCCGTTGAGAAATTTGATGAGGCATTCGGCATTAAAATCAAAACTTTCAGCGATTCGGCAGAATTCAGGCAGAAAATTATATCTGATAAAACAAATTTTACTGTCAGCGGCACAGTTACATTTATGTCGTGCTCAAATTCCATCTGTCTTCCCCCCAAAGATGTTGAATTTTCAGTTGAGATAGGCAATTCCCCAGTGAATGAGCAAACTCTTATGATTTCTGATGGAAGAACTGCTAAAAAAGGTCTGCTTAAATTTTTTATCGGATCGTTCCTGCTTGGCTTAATAGGCGTACTCACTCCCTGCGTTTATCCTATGATTCCTATGACTGTTGCCTTTTTTACGAGAGGCTCTGAAAATCAATCGAAATCAACGGTTAATGCTCTTATTTTTGGTATTTCAATAGTGTTGATCTATACATCTCCCGGGTTAATAATTTCTTTGACCGGAGCAGGCGCCGACTTTACAAATACACTCAGCACTCACTGGATTCCCAATACTATATTCTTTCTGCTTTTTGTCCTTTTTGCAGTTTCATTTTTCGGAGCT
>CAZIRN010000033.1:0-15148 GCA_964541495.1 uncultured Rikenella sp.
AGAGCGCTACACTGATAATGTAGAGGTCCGCGGTTCAACTCCGCGCGGGACTACACACCTTCGCCAGGGCTACGGTGTGCAAAGCACAATTCCAATAATGATTGCTAAAAGCTAAAATCGGGCTTTGCCCGACAAAGCTTTAGCGGAGTTGGGGAATTAGCTCAGTTGGCCAGAGCACCTGCTTTGCAAGCAGGGGGTCAAGGGTTCGACTCCCTTATTCTCCACAATAGAAACAATGAGGCTTGTAGTATTTTTCTACAAGCCTCAATTGTTTGATAGACGATTTGAAACACTTTTAAAACATATATCAATGAACAGATTCCCTTTTATCTGTTAGAGTTAGACAAAAAATTTAAAAGTATAGATTGGATTGGCGTTAAATAAGATTGTTTATAAAAATTAGTCGGACTAAATAAACACTGAAACCCCTATAGTATATGCACTTTATTGGCCGTTCACTCTTAATTCTGTCAACCAGTTTAATGCCGCTTGTATAATTCCGTTATACCAATCTACTTCGTTGTCTGTCGAAATTGCTAATTCATTTGAACACTCGAAAAATCGTCTAACATGTTTTGGTTCGGGAACATAATTTGCATTATATGAGTCCTCAACCATTTTAATAAAAACTTTCAACGGCAATGGAACTATTGTCGTAGGCCCACCATAATATTGAATGTTCATTTTGTGCAATGTGTAAAAATAGGCTTTGCAAGCGTCATTTATGTTTGGTGCAATAAATAGACAGTATGTTGGCTTTTTGGTTTCTCCCCTGTATTTTGCAAGGTGTCTCGCTACAGGTTCGCCTTCTGTTTCATATTGTCTTTGTCCGCTTTGAATTGTTACTTCAACAGTTAGACCGAAGTCGCCATAATCACAAACAATATCAGCCATATTACCCTGCGCTGTTGACATTGGAATTCCAAAGTCATCAAATTTCAGATTTGCTTTAATGTTACCACCGTTCAACATTGTCATTGCTCGCCAAACATTCCATTCCAGCATTAATAACGCGTCATAAATAGAATTATTGAGAATTTTTTCAAAAGTTGTATTTATATCCTCAAATAGTCGGTAGTCTTTAATTGCTGCAACTTGTTCTGTGAGTATTTGCTCTTTTCTATTTTCCAACTGGTCAGCAAATATATTTTTAAGGTCTTGCAATGTTGCGGTCGATGATATTTCAAGTTGTGGAAATTCAGAACGTATTTTTTGTTCTAGTAAATCTCTGTTGTCAGTTAATAAAGTTGGAATTTGAGGATTGCCAAGATATGCGACATACTGTCTTTCGTTGTCAATGAAGCAGGGTTCTCTATCTGTATTTTGCAAGAAGTAATCAACCTCCTGAATTTTTTCGGAAACAATTGAAATTGATTTTCCTAAATGAGAAATATTAACTAACCCTGTTGCTCTCAAATAACGGAAGCAAGCATCAGCATAATCTCGCATATTACTTGCCTTGGTGTGTAGAAATTTTGTGATTGAAGCGTCGTTTGTTTCTCGTGTTCTTGTATTTCCTGAGATTATGTCTGCAGTATAAATTTCTCTTAATTCTCTGTCGAAATATTCAGCACGAAAGCGTTTGTAGTTCCCTTCGTTCTGCGCTTTTGCGATTCTGAATTGATTTATTTTTCTAACAATTGTATTAAATTTCCGGTAGTCAACTAATTGCAAACCAAACATCATCAATTCATCAAATTTCAAAGAGCCGAAATGTCTAATGAGTCGAAAAAGTTCAAGATATGGTTTTACCCAAAATTCTGCGGAGTTTTCAGTAGGCTTGTGAAATGGAGAAGGAATTTGAAATTTCAACAACTGTCTTAAGAATATTTCCTCTTTTCTTCTTGAACTTAATAATTCTACACCTACTTGAGTTAGTTGTATTGTTGGAGAAAGGATTACAAAACCAAGTGCTTTGGGGGCTCTGTTTATTCTGTCTCTTGCACTAAATGCAGGGTCTTTTATACCTTTGCCATTGAAATAGTTTTCCTCTCTCAATAGTTCCATAAATGCTCGTTGAGTTTCGGTGTTCCAAGGTTGTCCGGCAAAATGGCTGTTTAACAGCCCAATTTCAGGAATCATTTTAGCAGGAGTCCGAGGTGAGGTGGTAACGAAAATTACTTTACTGTCAATTCTTGCCATTCCCAATTACAGTACTAATTCTTTTTCAAATTGAAGTTGCGGAAAATTTTTTTGAGCCTCATTGCCATAGTTTGAAATCAAAATATGACTGGCCTTTGACTTAAATCTGTTTCTAATATTCACTGCATACGATTTCCCATATTCATCTACTATCATATCGCCATATAACTTTTCAGTTAATGGCGTCCTGCCAATTACCATAAGTGCTTTACATTTCAGTTGTTTATATTGATTTGCTAATTCAATGTGATTTTCTTCATTAAATCCGTCTTTGTGTTCCACATTGCCATAGTCTGAAAAAACACAATCGTAAGGTGGATCTAAAAACATAAAATCATCTTCGGTTGCCATTTTAAAAATTTCGGAATAGTCGAGATTATAAATTTCGGTATTAGCAAGTAATTTGCTGTGAGCTTTTGTAACCAGGGAAGTATTCAAGTTGGCATATCGTCCGTAAGGCACGTTAAACTCACCTTTGGCATTATAGCGTATCATTCCCGAATATGCTGTCTTATTTATGAAGAAATAAAGCAATGCATCAGAATATTTCTTTTCAGTCAAGCCGTTGAACATATCTCTAATTTGATAATAGAGAGTTTCGTTTTCGTCTTCAACTCGCTTGTCAGGATTCTTGGCTTTCAATTCTTCAAATTTCTTGCGGTTTATCTTGTAAACTTTATCAATTTCAGTCAGTTCAGCTTTAAGCGTTTCAAAGTTGTTTTTAACGCCCAAGTAAAACGATATTAGTTTAGAATTAATATCGTTTATAATTGCTCGTTTGGGTTCTAAATGAAAGAACAATGCTCCACCGCCAAAGAACGGCTCAATATATCGTCCTTCATATTTTGGAATATGTTTAATCAAATGAAGTATTTCTTTTGATTTTCCACCTCTGTATTTTATTAATGGCTTCATAATTTGGCAGATTTACGTTTATATTTTACAATGCTTTCGGCAACTACATTTAATATTTGTGTAGCTTCTTCCTCTTCGGCAATAATGTCGTAAACCTTGTCTGCCGACCATAAACGTATTAATTCTTTTGAGTCAACTTCAAGCAAGTCAGCAATAACAGCAACCTGTTCTCGTTTTGCTCGTCTGTCGCCTTTTTCAATCTTACAGTATGTTGCCGTGTCAATTTCTAATGCAGCAGCTAATTGTCGTTGAGGTATTTGTTTCTCCTCTCGAAGTGTCCTGATTTTGTTACCAAAGATTGTTGACATAATTTTGTCTTGCCATTGTTTGTCAAATATAATTTATTTTTCTGAATATACATCTTTTCCTAATCATTTTTTTTGCAATGTCTGTTTTTGTAGGGTGACATTTGACGGTATGGCAATATGGGGTAGGTTATGTTACCCGATGCTGCATCGGGCACTTATATCAGTACTTTAGCTCCACCAGCTGGCGGAGCACAGCGCAAGAAAGGTATGGCACGTGTTTTTGGTGTCTTAATACAAAGTTTTGTGAGCATTGCAAGTGTAGCAGCACAAATTATCCCGGGGTCAGATAATAGTCAAGGTGTAGGATTTTACTTAGATGCAGGAGCCCTGCCTGACGGTCGAAGGAAGGCAGGAAAATAAAATATGTGACGAGCCTATTAATTATGCCGTCTGTGTTATGGGTAGTGTTATTTTTTGAAAAGTCTCTCGTCAAATGTAAATGGTTCTACAGCTATGATTTTGACTTTGTGAAAATCTCTGTGATTTGGATTCACAAGATAGTTGTATTCTTCTTGAACTACCGCTGATGGCACTTTTAATACAAGAAAAATATTATCAATAATAAACTTGTTTCCAATTCTTTGTGTTGAATCTGGATGAGGAAATGTTTTCCAATCTGATGGAAGTTCTTCAATTTTAACTTCTCTGATAGAATCTTCAGGAATCTCAATAGTGATGATACTATAATCTTCTGGAACATTGCCTAAAGGAGTATGTACTGCAATTTCAGCAGTACATAATGCACGAGAATCACTCGTATAAATCATTGCTATTCCTTTACTATTCCAGCGAGCCCCGGCTTTTTCAGCTCCCTTACCTGAAAGGTCATTGGAGTATAATGATTTACTTAATCTGAATACGATCATGCTAATATTCCCTGTTGTATCCTGATTAATTCGTCTTTAAGCATATTTATTCCAAAAGTGTTATCCAATAGTTCTTTAGGTTTAACTTTACCAAGAGCCAAATTTTCTGATTCAATCCACATGTTGAATTTTGATTTATTGCCAAAGACGTTAATCCCTAACTGGTACAGGTGAAAAATTTGAATAATTCGCTCAGATTGTGGTAAATTAAAAGTGCGTCTTTCTCTTTTATATCGTTGAATAGTCCTTTCTGATAAATGCAGAATATAAGACCATTCACTCAGATTCAACGGGATATTTTGTAATAAGTTTGAAAATGTATCATACTTTATGCCATTTCTAACAATATCAATAATGTAGAATATATCTTTATCATCTACAGAATCATAGGATATTTTTTTCTCCAGTATTTCATTTGATTTTGCCATAACTTGAATATTTTTACAAATATATGAAATTTGTCTTTAAAATGGCGACAAATGTCTCATTGTTTTCCATTATCCATAATGACTCGTCAATAAAAGTCGTTTTTGTTGGTGAGTCGAACTGTAGGCCGTCGGCAAAATTTAGGATTTTCGTTACAGTTTTACTAAGGACGGAGGAAGCTTATAAAACATACCGATCGTGTTAGGCAACGTACTTACTTATTAAATTTTTCTTTGAAAAAAATTTTAAGTATAGATTGGATTGGCGTTAAATAAGATTATGTATAAAAATGAGTTGGACTATGCCGTGTTAATCTATGGGCATTCTATTGAACCGTGTTTTCATAAATTTGATTTTAGCGGGATATTTTTACAGCGTTACGGTTTTTAAAATGTAATCCGGTAAAAAAAATTCTTGTCTTATTGTTTGTATGTCATTTTGACAAAATGGTTTTTTTGTATCTATATTTTAAATAGGATCAATTTAATTGCATTTTGAAACAAAAATCATCTTATTTTGTTTAATAATTCAGGTGAATGAAATAACTTTTATGAATACTGATATTTCAAAGACTACATTACAGGTAAAGGGCATGCATTGTGCTTCCTGCGCACAGAATATTGAGCATTCTCTTAAAAGAGCAGACGGTGTTATTTATGCTGATGTTAGTTTTGTCAATGGTGAGGCCGTCATTGAATATGATGAGAATAGAATAAGTGAGGATAAGATAAAAAAAGTCATTAAAGGGCTTGGGTATGGAATAGAAACACCGGAAACAAAAATAAAGAGCTCATTTTATAATCATCTTCCTCTTTTTCAGGTAACTGTAGTAGGATTACTATTATTGTTTTCCTGGTTAGCCGGTTATTTTAAATGGGAAGTGGATTTTATGCCGGCTCACTGGAGGAATTTTGAAGATTTGTTTGCTGTTCTGGCCATAATCATTGGATGGTGGCCGATTCTTAAAAATGCGGTCAAAACTATTCTGTCCAAGAATCTCAATGTAAACGTTTTAGTTTCTATCGCCGTTATTGCTGCTATTTCGGTTAATGCACACAAGGAGGCCGCCACTGTAATATTTATTATGCTTTTAGGCGAGTTTCTGGAAGAGTTTACCAAAGCCAAAACCAACCAGGCAATCAAAAAACTGATAGAGTTGAAACCTCAAAAAGCAAGGGTGAGAATAAACGGGGAGGAATTGGTTGTTCCTATAGAAAACGTCAAATCAGGAGACATAGTTATTATTAAACCCGGGGAGCAGGTGGGTGTTGATGGAGAGCTTTTAACCGACGAATCACAGGTTGACGAATCGGTTATTACCGGAGAATCAAGGCCTGTCACTAAAAGAAAAGGAGAAGAGATTCTCGCAGGCTCTATTTCTGATGGCTCATACTTTGAAATCAAAGCCACCCGCATCGGAGAAGACACTACCTTATCCCGTATCCAGAAATTAGTCCAGGAAGCTCAGAATAAGAAAGCCAATGTTCAGCGACTGGCTGATAAATTTGCTCAATATTTTGTTCCGGGCGTTATACTTGCCGCCTTAATAATCGGATTGTTAACCGCCGATATTACGCGAGCAATAACCATCTTAATTGTCGCTTGCCCATGCGCTTTTATTATTGCCACTCCTGTGGCTGTTGTTGCTGGTATTGGTAAGGCGGCAAAGAAAGGGATTCTGATTAAAGGCGGAGAATATCTGGAAAACCTGGGGAAAATAGATACAGTTATTTTCGACAAAACAGGCACTCTGACAAAAGGAAAACCTCAGGTTTTAGAGATAAAAAAATTCGACAATCATGACGAGAAAGAGATAATAGAACTGGCGGCAGTCCTGGAATCGAAATCGGAACATCATCTGGCTGAGGCTATTCTGGAGAAATCGAAAGAATTTGGAATAATGCCGAAAGAACCTGAAAAAATTGAAATAATAAAAGGGAAGGGATTAATTGGAAAATATGACCATACTATGGTTTATTTAGGAAACCTTCTTTTAATTAAAGAACAGGGGATTAAGTTACCGGTGGAAACTATTTCTTATATACACACCGAAGAGCAGAAGGGTCATACCGTGGTAATAGTTGCTCATGATAAAGAAGTGTGCGGGGTAATTTGTTTGAGTGACCAGTTGAGAGAAGGAGCAAAAAGTACAATTGATGATTTAAGAAGTATAGGGATCAGGAATATCTGGATGATGACCGGAGACAATAAAAGTATAGCAGAAAAAATTTCAAGTGAGTTAGGAATTGATGAATATTTTGCCGAAATGTTGCCTCAGGATAAAATCGGGATGATAGAAGAAATGCAGGGCTCAGGCAGAAAAGTAATTATGTTTGGCGACGGAATTAACGATGCCCCCGCTTTGGTTCAAGCCGATGTTGGGATTGCTATGGGATCGGGTACCGAGATTGCCCTCGAGGGCGGAAATATTGTTCTGGCAAAAGATGATTTGACTAAAATCCCGGAAGCGATAAAATTAGGCAGAAAAGCAGTTTCGATTATCAAACAAAATATGTTTTTTGCATTGGGGTTCAATTTGTTGATGTTCATTCTGGCAAGTCTCGGAATCATTAACATGATTGGAGGAGCCGTATTCCATCAAATCAATTCTCTTTTTGTCATTTTGAACGCAATGAGGTTACTAATCTGATTCTTTCACGGATAAGAATCGTAATTGGAATTGGGTTAAAAAATTCCTCTAAAAAAAAGAAGTCTTAGTAGATATTATGACACAGCCCGACTGTAAGAAATTATTACAGGCAATTAATAGAATTTATATCTTTTGTCAATAATGTTTGCGTCTTTTTTCAGAGCTTCATAAGCTTCATACATTCCTCTCATTCTGTAGGTTAATAGGAGTCTTTCCTTTAAGAGTTTCATGTCGGTTTCAGGTGTTGTGGTTACATTGTTGACGGTAAGTAAATATACTCCGTTATTTCCTTTTACGGGAGATGAGATTTTTCCCTGGGGTGCAACTGTAGCGGCGGCAATAAGAGCCGGCTCCACACCTGCGCCCGGCACTGAATAAGAATTGAAGTTTATCTGTGAGGCTTCCATTACCTGAGAACCTGATGACCGTGCAATTTCATCAAGAGTTTTGCCTGATTTTACCAGTTCAGTCAGCTCTGAAGATATTTTTTCGGCTTTTTTATCCCTTCCGAGAATAAAAAGAATATCGTTCCTGACCTCATTTAATGGGGCAATTCCTTCTTCAATAGCTTTTGTACAATAAGCTACAACATATTTATCATCTATCTCGAATACTGCCTGCTGATTTGCATCGAGTATTATTTTCCCCGGTTCTGCCTGGAACAACGACATAATCAGATACCTTGGCTGAGTGAGGCCAGGTAATGTCTTTTGTTGGGGAGTTACATTAGTGGCAATTCTTTTATTGAGTTTGCCTTCGGCCACAGCCTTGTTAAATTTCTCGTAAGTATTATTCGTGCTGGCAAAACGGCTTGCTTCATTATATATTTTCTGGGTTGTCAGCGAAGCCGGAACGACTTTCCTTTCGACTATGCCGATGTCATATTTTTTCTTTTTAGGTGAAATATCAAGAATTTGAATTATATGGACGCCGAAGTTTGTCTCGACAATTTTGAGATCACCTTTGTTGCCGGTGAAGCATGCGTTATTGAAAGGTGCAACCATTTGTCCGTCCCTGAACCAGCCAAGGTCGCCGCCGTTGTTTGCCGATCCCTGATCGTCTGAAATTTCACGTGCAACCATTTCGAAAGGTTTTCCCGACTTTATTACATTTAACAAGCTGTCGGCTATTTGTCTGGCTATCTGAATAGTAACGTTTTGTTTTGGTGAAATAAGTATGTGTCGGGCATGTACTGAATCGGGCCGGAAGCTTGCATCAATAAGTCTTGCAAGTTTATAAGAACCGTTTTCAAAATAAGGGCCGAATACCTCGTTTTTATTCTCTTTCTTTACAAAATCTTTTAATGTATCGGGGACTTCACTTAATGAATAATAAGTAATTGTATGACGCGTATCGGATGTAGTATTAATGAACTGTACAGGATCGGAAGCTGCAGCAAACTCCGGTTTGATTTTATTAATCCATTCTTCTGCCTGCCGGTAATCTTCTTCGGAAGGAGTGATGTCGAAAATAACATATTCAATATCCCTTTGTGCAGTTCTTCTATAATTCTCTTTGTGAGTGTCGTAATATTGTTTAATCTCATTTTCAGTAACATTTACTGCACTGTCGGGAATCATATTGTAACTTCTTACGATAAAACTGAAATCAACTGTTCTTGATAGTACTTTGTTCTCAAATTCGGCCTGTTTTGATGTTACATATAGACCCTGGTTTACAAGATTGTTGAATTTTGTGGTCGTTCTGTCGGTAACAATTTCATTTTCGAAGAATAGCCAGTAATTTTTTGCTGATTCGTCAGTTTCGGTTGATTTCAGGAAATTCACCAGGAAAGACCTGTTGAAAATGCCAGTTCTTTGGTCTGTAAAAAGCTGTGCAACAATTGGATGTGGGTTACTTCCAAATACCAGTTCGTCAAGTTCTTCACTGCTTACTCCAATACCAAGTGCGTCGAAATGTTTATCAAGAATTTTTTCCCTTACAATCTGCTGCCACATCTGTTCTCTTATATTTTCCATAGTAGTCTCGTCAAAATTTGTAGTGCCCGACAGTTTATAAATTTCCTGAAGTGACTGAATTCGTTTCTCATAATCCTGATAGGTTATTCTTTCTCCGGCTATCTGACCGATTTCATAATATTTTCTCTCCTTTCTTCTCTGAGTTCTTCCGGTTCCGAAAAAATCGCTGACTACAAAAATGAAAAGAG
The DNA here is from genome assembly GCA_964541495.1 of uncultured Rikenella sp. GTDB lineage: Bacteria > Bacteroidota > Bacteroidia > Bacteroidales > VadinHA17 > LD21. Next base: position 9,475 of record CAZIRN010000033.1, read on the forward strand.
AAAGTCCTATAAGTCCTGCAACAAAAACGCCTGCTTTTTCACGTAAATATTGAAGAGCTGCCATGAAAATTGTACTTTTTACAGTTAGTTTTAATAAGCGGCAAATATAACAAAATTACTTTAAATGATTCAGGGTGCTTTTTTAGGATTGCATGTTCGTTATTTCTTAAAAACAGTGTTAAGTAAGGGAGTAAAGTCGTTTTTACATTTTTATAGTGTCGGATATTGTTTTGTTTGATAGAAATAATAAAATTGCACTATTTTTGAACATAATAAATGAAAAAATAGGGGGTAATGTTTGCAAAATATATAAAAAATAAAAAAATATATTTAAAAATATAGGGGTATATTTTAAAAATACTATTTTTGCAAAAACAATTTATTATGGCAGAATTAAGATTTAGTGCTTTAAAAGAGGTTTTCAGAAGAAAACCGGTGGAAATTGACACTCCAGGTGTTAATATTTCCGATTTGTTTGCAAAGAATGTATTTGACCTTCCCAAAATGGAGAAATATATCCCCCGGGAGGCATTTAAATGTGTGAAAATTTCAATTGAAACAGGTGTTCCAATTACCAGGCAGATTGCCGACGAAGTGGCAACAGGTCTAAAGGCGTGGGCAATTGAAAACGGTGCTACACATTATACCCACTGGTTTCATCCGCTTACCGACGCCACTGCTGAAAAGCATGATGCTTTTCTGGAAAGGACGAACGGAACCAATATGATTGAAACATTCTCAGGTGAGCTTCTTATTCAGCAAGAGCCTGATGCTTCGAGTTTTCCGAGCGGCGGGATAAGAAATACTTTCGAAGCCAGAGGCTATACAGCATGGGATGTTTCCTCCCCGGCTTTCATTGTGGGAACGACACTTTGTATCCCTACTATTTTTGTTTCTTATACGGGAGAGGCTCTTGATTATAAAACTCCTTTGTTAAAAGCTCTGACAGCACTTGATAAGTCCGCTGTAAAAGTATGCCGGTATTTTAACAAAGATGTTACAAAAGTTATCGCAACACTAGGATGGGAGCAGGAGTATTTCCTGATAGACGAGGCACTTTATTACGCCCGGCCCGACCTGATGCTGGCCGATCGTACTTTAATGGGCCATCAGTCATCGAAAGACCAGCAGCTTTCCGACCATTATTTTGGCTCTATACCCGAAAGGGTAATGGCATTCATGAGAGATTTTGAGCTCGAAGCCTATAAACTTGGAATCCCGATAAAAACACGGCATAATGAGGTTGCACCAAACCAGTTCGAGTGTGCGCCTATTTACGAGGAGATGAACATCTCTGTCGATCATAACCAGCTAATTATGGATGTGATGAGGCGTACCGCACGCCGGCACGGCTTCAGAGTGCTTTTCCACGAAAAACCGTTTGCAGGTATTAACGGCTCAGGGAAACATAATAACTGGTCAATGGAGACAAATACCGGCATTAACTTGCTTTCGCCTGGTAAGAATCCTAAAACCAACCTCCAGTTTCTGACATTTTTTATAAATGTAATTAAAACCGTCAACGATAACCAGGAACTACTGGCTGCAAGTGTCATTAATGAACCCAATTCTCACCGTCTCGGAGGTCATGAAGCACCGCCTGCCATTATATCGGTGTTTATTGGAAGCTACCTCTCTTCTATACTTAATGAGTTAGTTGCGAAGGTCACCAGTCATAAAATGCCTCCTTCGCTTAAAACTGATATTAAGTTAGGCATAGGCAAAATCCCTGAGATACTGCGCGACAATACCGACCGTAACCGCACTTCTCCCTTTGCTTTTACCGGCAACAGGTTTGAGTTCAGAGCAGTAGGATCTTCGGCAAACTGCGGCTCAGCAATGATAGTTCTCAATGCGGCTGTGGCAAAACAACTTGAAATTTTTAGCGAGGAAGTTGACGCAATAATTAAAAAAGGCCGTAAAAAAGATGAAGCTATATTTCAGGTTCTTAAAAAATATATTATTGAATCAGAACGAATCAGATTCGAAGGCGACGGATACAGCGAAGAATGGAAACAGGAAGCTGCAAGAAGGGGGCTGCATAATATTACAAGTGTACCAAATACACTTAAACTTTATCTTACAGCACAGGGGCATAACGTACTGATCGATAGTGGTATATTTACAGAGAAAGAACTACGCGGCAGAGTGGAAGTGGAATATGAGAAGTTTGTCAAAAAGGTACAGATAGAAGCACGTGTGCTTGGTGACCTTGCATTGAACCATATTGTTCCGATAGCTGTTGACTATATGACCTCGCTTCTCGATAATATAAAAGCCATAAGAGAAATCTTCGGTGAAAAGGAAATGGAAAAGCTTGCAGGTGAAAGAAAAGAAATGGTCAATAATATGTCGGAACATATTTCCGAAATCAATAAACTGGTTTATGAAATGATAGAGGAGAGAAAGAAAGCAAATATAATACCTGATTTGTACCAGAAGGCCGTTGCTTATGAGAACAATGTTAAACCTTATCTCGAAAGGATCCGTGAACATATCGACAAGCTCGAGAGAATAGTTGACAACGAAAAATGGCCTCTCCCAAAATACAGGGAAATGCTGTTTACCTGCTGATAAATTAAGAATAGTTAATTTAATCAATTTTGCAGTACTGAAAAATTTTTATAAGAGGCTCCTAATTATTACTGCATAATAATTTTAAGCCGGCAGTTACGTTTGCTAAATAACATCATTAATTTTACAGGATAAATATTCTGATGAAAAATAAAATAATAATAGTTATTATTTTGATTTTGCAGGTTTATACTGTTTCAGCCCAGAAACGCAAGGCAAATAGGGCTTATGATTTTTTCAAATCAGGAGAATATTATGAGGCAATCGACCAGTTCAAAAACGCTTATTCAAGGACAAAAGACAAGGAGCTTAAGGCTGAAATGGTTTTCATGGTGGCTGAATGTTACCGGCTTACAAACGATCCGCGTAATGCCGAGCTTTGGTATAAGCGTTCGGTGCGCTCTGCCTATTCGAAACCCGAAGCACAGTACTGGCTTGCCGATGCCCTTAAAAAAAACGGCAGATATGATCAGGCAATTGACGAATTCAAAAAGTATAAGCAACTTGTACCTTCCGACGCTCGAGCCGATCAGCAGATTAGGGCCTGCGAGCTTGCTCTGGAATGGCTCAGGAATCCTGAAGCATACACAGTCGAAGAACTGAAAGATATAAATTCTAAAGATGCTGACTTCAGCCCTGCTTATGCGCGCGACGATTTCGGAGTGATCTATTTTACCTCCTCAAGAGAAGGAGCAAAGGGCAAAAAAACACATGGTGCAACAGGACAAAGTTTTACTGATATTTTTGAGACACGACTCGACAAAAAGGGTAAATGGAGTATGCCTGTGCCTGTAGAAGCTCTCGACAGTGAGTTTGAAGATGGTACTCCAAACTTTTCATCCGATTTAAAGGAAATTTATTTTACACGCTGTGAGGCCGGTAAACGTGAACGCAAAGGTTGTATAATTATGCACTCAACCCGCAGAGGCGAAACATGGAATGAACCTAAAAACCTTGGCATACTTTCTGATTCTGTTGTGGCTGCACATCCGGCAATAACCCCCGACGGATTTAAACTTTTTTTTGTTTCAGACATACCCGGTGGTTACGGTGGTAAAGATATCTGGTATGTTACCCGCGATAAACCCTCCGAACCATGGTCGGGCCCGAAAAATGCAGGTCCGGATATCAATACTGCGGGAGATGAATTGTTCCCTTATGTACGAAATGACGGCACATTATATTTTGCGTCTGACGGCCATTCCGGAATGGGCGGACTCGATATCTTCAAAGCAGTTTCCCAACCCGACGGAACCTGGATAATACAAAATATGAAATATCCAGTAAACAGCAATGCTGATGACTTCGGGATTACTTTTCAGGGATCGGAAGAAAAAGGCATTTTCAGCTCGACACGTAAAGGAAGAACAAACGACGAGCTTTATTCGTTCGAACTTCCACCTCTCAGATTCAGTGTGACAGGCCTTGTAAAAGACGAAAAGACAGGAACGGCAATAACAGGTTCAATAGTTCAGCTTATTGCTTCCGACGGCGGAAATCTGCAAACCGAAACAGGATCAGAGGGCCAATTCAAATTTACTCTAAGACCGAATGTTGATTATATCTTCCTCGCATCAAAACCCGGCTACCTTAACGGAAAGGAAAGAATTACAACAAAAGGACAGGAAAAGAGCCGCGATTTTATGGTCACTATCCTTCTTTCATCTATTGACAGGCCAATTGAACTGCCTAATATATATTACGACTTTGCAAAATGGGAACTCAGGCCCGAATCAATGGTATCACTCGATAAGCTGGTCGAAACCCTTAACGACAATCCCAATATTACTATTGAGTTGATGTCCCATACCGACTCACGCGACACAGAGGAATATAACCTTGAGTTGTCACAAAAGAGAGCTCAGTCGGTAGTTGACTATCTTGTTTCAAAAGGAATAGATATTGAACGTCTTTCAGCTAAAGGCTATGGAGAATCGAGCCCTAAAGTAGTGGACAATGAAATTAATGCACAATATCCGTTCCTGAAACTGGGTGCAGTGCTTTCAGAACAATATATAAACAGCCTTGCAAATGAAGAACAGAAAGAGATAGCTCATCAGATCAACCGCAGAACCGAATTCAGAGTTTTAAGAACAGATTATCAACCGAAAAAAAAGTAATTGCATTATCCGGGAATCACTCTTATTTATTTCTGACCGTCAAATTTTATTTTTATATATTTGTCTTGTATTTGTTTCTTTCTAAAACTATATTACAACAAGATTGAAGCATTTCGTAATATACATTATTATTATCTTACTTGAACAATATTGATTAAATTAAAAATTTACACTTATGGAGAAAAAGGTGAAGATTTCATGGGTTGCTCCTGTGCTCATGTCGTTTTTTATCATGAGCATAATTGATCTTGTAGGTATTAGCGTTGACAAAGTAAAGGAAGATATGCAACTCTCCAATACACTTGTCCAGCTTATCCCTTCAGTAACTTTTTTATGGTTTTTCCTGTTGTCAGTTCCGGTAGGCATTATGCAGGCCAGAATAGGGAAACGTCTTATGTTGAATATAGGAATGGGGATTACGGCACTTGGCTTATTGATTCCATATTTTTATTATTCATTTTCGATGGTTCTTCTGGGTTTTGTATTTCTGGGAATTGGGAACACTATCATTCAGGTTTCCGCCAATCCTCTTCTTGTTGATGTAGTCCCTTCAAACAGAGCTTCAAGTTATTTAAGTTTTTCACAGTTTGTAAAAGCAATAGGTTCAATGGCCGGGCCACCTGTTGCAGCAGTAATGGCCTCTAAATTTGGAGATTGGAAACTAATGTATATTGCATTTGGAATTGTTTCCATCCTCACAATAATATGGCTGGGTTCTGTGAAGATTAAAGAATCGGAACAGAATGAAGTGAAAGCTACTCTTGCTTCTTCATTTAAACTTCTCGGTACCGGTTATATTCTTATTATGGTTCTAGCAATATTCCTTGTAGTTGGAATAGATGTTGCTTTTAACTCAAACTCAGGACAGTTTTTGATGAAACGAATTGGAATTGAATCAGAAGCTGCTAAAATGGGTCGAAGCGTCTATTTTTTTGGACGTTTGCTTGGAACTCTTCCCGGTGCTGTCCTTTTAACAAAAA
>CAZIRN010000034.1:0-14776 GCA_964541495.1 uncultured Rikenella sp.
TTACTGCCATACTTGTCGGGGCGGCCTTGTCGGTAAGCGGATTGCAGATGCAGACTGTTTTTCGTAATCCTATGGCAGGGCCTTATGTACTGGGTATTAGCGCAGGTGCAAGTCTGGGTGTTGCTTTTGTGATACTGGGATTTTCATCATGGCTGGAACCGTCAACTTTAATATTACTCGGCCCATGGCTTATCGCTGTCGCTTCATGGATTGGCGCCGGACTGGTTCTGCTTATTATCTTATACATTGCAGTAAGAATTAAGGATATACTTACCGTTCTTATACTTGGCATTATGTTATCCTCCGGTATTTCCGCAATCGTCAGCATTATGCAATATTTCAGTCACGAAACGATGCTGAAATCGTATGTCATCTGGACTATGGGTAACCTTGGCAACGTCACATCGGACCAGCTTCTTGTAATGGTTATATGTATTCTTGCCGGCTTGCTTTTGAGTTTTGTCTCTGTTAAGATGCTAAATCTCCTTCTTCTCGGAGAAAAGTATGCACACACACTCGGACTGAATTTAAAGACGGCAAGAGCATTGATATTTACATCCACCAGCTTGCTTGCAGGAACAGTTACTGCTTTTTGCGGGCCTATAGGTTTTATAGGAATAGCCGTTCCTCATATCGCAAGAATTTTGCTCAAAACGTCCGACCACAGAACACTTATTCCTGCCACTATACTTATTGGCAGTGCAGTTTTGCTTTTCAGCGACCTTGTATCTCAACTTCCAGGTTCCGATAAAGTCCTTCCTCTAAATGCCGTTACTTCACTAATCGGAATACCGGTAGTTATCTGGATTATCCTGCGAAATAGGAAATATCAGGAAACTCTATGAAAGATTCAAATATAACATGTGTGTTGAAAATCGAGTCACTTTTAATTGGTTACGGAGGAAAGATATTCAATCCATTGCTTCCTCCGCTAACTGCTTCGGCCGAAGAAGGAGAACTCATTGCAATCATCGGCCGAAACGGATCAGGGAAGAGCACTCTTCTTAAAACTATTGCCGGTTTGTTAAAACCTTTGGGAGGCACGATTTATATTGAAGAAAAAAACATTGAAGAGTTCAGACTAAATGAACTTGCCCATGTAACAGGCTATGTTTCAACCGAACAGGTGAGAGTAGAAAACATGAGAGTTATCGAACTCGTTGGAATGGGGAGGTACCCTTATACCTCATGGACCGGAAATATGATGGCTGAAGACCATGAAAAAATCGCTATAGCGCTTGAACAGACCGGACTTGTTGATATCTCCGAAAGATTTATCAATGAATTATCCGACGGTGAAAGGCAGAGAATGATGATAGGACGTGTGGTTGCTCAGGATACTCACCTTATTTTGCTTGATGAGCCGACTGCATTCCTCGATATAAACCATAAATATGAAATAATTCATTTATTGAGAAAACTTGCAGACGAAAATAAAAAAACGATACTTTTTTCCACTCACGATATACAGGCGGCAATGAATGAATGTGACAGAATCTGGATGATATCACAAGAGGGATTTTATGACGGAGCGCCTGAAGACCTTGTGCTAAGGGGTGATATCGAGAAATTGTTCAGTAATCCGCGTGTTGTTTTTGATAAACAGGATGCAACGATTTCCTTCAAAAAGGATTTTACCGGAGATGTTTATATATCAGGAACAGGAGACAACAGGCTATTGACAGAAAAAGCCGTACAAAGGGCAGGATTCAAAAGTGCCGGTAATGATTCAGACATAAATATTCATGTTGAAAAAGACGATGCCGGATACTTATGGATTTGTCGAAACACTGACAAATTGCCCGAAGAATTCAGAACGATCTATGAAACAATAAGGTGGCTCAAGGTTAATTATAGGGCAAACCGGATTGGCAGATTGTCATAATTTGTTGTATTTCCGGTATTCGTTTATGAATGACTCAACCGCTTCGACAGGCAGTTTTTTTGCTATAATCTTCTTTTCTCTGTCGAGAATATATATTAAAGGTGTGGAGGTTACATTATAATAAAAGTCATATCTGGTTATTCTTTGCGGATCCCAGCCATTAATCCAGTTAAGCTTGTTTTCCTGAATATACTTTTCCCATTTTTCCCTGTCGGACTGAGTGCATACGGCAAAAACCTCTATTCCTTTGTCCTTGTTTTTTTCGTAATAATCTCTCAGGACAGGAATTGCCTGCTGGCAGTGGCCGCAATCGGGTTCCCAGAAGACCAGAATAGTAAACTCTTTTTTAATATCATAGAGTGAAACAAAAACATTATTGAAAGTATTCATTACCAGGTCGTGCGCTTTTACTCCGATAAGGTTCGGGCGGATTCTGTCCACTTCTTTTTTCAGATTGTCTCTCCATTCCTGCGTGGTCCAGTCAGCTTTACCCGACAGATATATCTCGTCGGCAAGTTTCACAATTATTGCATCATGTCCCATTATCTCGCTTTCCCGGAAATGGTTGAAGAGATAAACCGATACATACTGGAAAATCTTGTAATTATTTGATGAAAGAGCAATTACTCTGTCAATTTCCTTGTTAATCGAATCGGCAAGCTGTATAACTACGTTGCTGAAGAAATCGTCGAGTTTTGAGTGAAAAATAGGGGTCCTCAGAATACGTTCATCGTTAAAATCAATATTGTCGAAATAATGGTCTTTATTATATATATATGTCAGAAAGTATCTTACAGAATCAGGATTTCTGGTTCCCTCAGGTATATCGAAAGAGGGAATTTCCACAGGAATAATGGCTTTTACGAGCATGGAAAGGAGGGAGCCTTTATATCGTTCTGCAACTTCGTGAAGATAGTTCTTCATTTGGGTTTCCTGTGTCATCCTGGCCTCACTAAGTATTTTCAATGAGTCGGGATTATTTTTGTTTTTTTTGTATCTTTCACTTAGTTCAGCAGCTTTTGCCTGCATATTTATCCAATTTTTCTGATAATCGAGAAAAGCTGAATTTTCATCTGAACCTTTGAATTTCAGAGAATTAAAATAATCAGGGTAGGAGCATGTCACCTCAAAATTCTGAACATCTGAAACAAGCATTTCAAAATATTTTTTCCCTGGGAGTACAATCATATAGATGCCCTGCGGAAGAGGTTCATTACCTTTTATAACCGCTGTTGCGGATTTATCAAGCCGTATGCTATCCTTAATATACTGTTTGTCGCCAAAATGATAGGCAAAATATACTATGGAATCAGCCAGTCCGTTTACTTTCACAGTTATTTCATATCCATCGTTAACCTGGCAGCTTAGCGTTGTGCTGAAGATAACCAGAAAAAACATTAATAAAAACCGTATTTTCACATTGTTTATTTTCAAAGCAAAAATAGTTATTGCAATTTCTTTGCCAAAAAGGAGATAATTGGTTTTTAAGAAATAAATATTACATTTGAATAAGTATATTCAGGGATGATGGGATTATGATTTCAATACTTATTCCTGTAAATAATTATGATATTGTTGCCCTTGTTCACAGTATGAAGGATGGGATGAGGAAAGTTCCGGAATACTGTGAAATAATTATTGGCGATGACGGCTCATCGGCTGATTTCAATGAAAAATACCGTAATCTTGAGGACGACAGGGTAAAGATTACTGTTTCGGATAAAAATATTGGAAGAGCAGCAATAAGGAACAGGCTTGCACTTGAAGCTGCAGGAGATTACCTTCTGTTTATTGACGCAGATGCCATGATACCTGCCGGAACAAGTGAAGGTTATCTCAAAAAATGGCTTCCTTATGTGGGAAAGTATAAAGTTATTTGCGGCGGAATTTTATACCGCAATGTGCCACCTGAAAATCCTGATGTAATACTTAGATGGACCTACGGCAGACATCGGGAGCAGAAAAAGGCTTCCGACCGAAATAAAAAACCTCACACTTTCTTTTCGACATTTAATTTCATGATTGAAAAGAACGTCATAACTAAAATACGATTCAATGAGGAACTCAAGCAATACGGGCATGAAGATACCTTGCTGGGTTATCAATTAAAAAAAGCCGGGATAGATGTATATCATATTGATAACGGACTGCTTCATGAAGGGCTCGAATCAAACAGGGAGTTTCTTAACAAAACTAAGCTTGGCATTGAAAACCTCAGTCTCCTTTATGATAAAGTAACCGATAAAAAAACTTTTTCACAGTCTGTGAAACTCCTGAAGCTTTATCACCGATTTAAATCACTGAAGCTAACCGGCATTCTTTCATGGATTTTTATTCATTACCGAGAAAGAATGGAAAAGAGACTGGATTCACCAAAAGTTTCCTTATGGCTCTTCAGCCTTTACAAAATAAGTATGTTTTGTGTTTACAGAGCTATCCACGAGAGGAAAAATATTTTGCCGATATTCTGATTTCTATTAGGAAGTCTGGTCGTTGTGTGTTAAAAAGTTTTTTCAGATTTCAATTTTTATTAGTTCAATGTTTCCATCTTCTCTTTTTTCGGCTCTTAGTACAAAATCGAACCTGTCGGTCATAGTACAAAGGAAGAAATCGGAGGGAGGCGAGAATTCTATATTTTCAGGTTCAAAAAAGCGTTTCCCCGATGTTTTTCTTAATCGTTGAATTTTATTACTGAAATCTTTTTTGCCACCTTTAATTCTATTGGCAATATAATGTGCGCAAAGAATGTCCTCATCGGCGGTCTGTTCTGCTCTATATCCCATTGCTACAAGAGAAACGGTTTCGGGATTGATTTTTTGTATGTATTTTGCAATAGCTCCGGCATTTACAAGACTACCAGTCAATAATATTTCTGCATTTTCGGCGCTTAGAAGGCCGTTTGTTCCGGCGGTTGTGGTTTGAATAACAGTTTGTCCGGAAAAGTCATGCAAAATTATTTCTGTAGGACTGTTCCCGAAATCAAATCCCGGTATCTTTTTTTCATCCCTTTCACCTGCAAGGAGAGCATTTTTATAAACCGACTTAAGCCGGAATGCTTCATCCAGATTATTCGTAGCAATGATACGCGAAGCTCCCTGGCTAAAAGCATAACATGAGACTGAAAAGGCCCTGAATACATCTATTATAACCGTAAGTCCGGTTGCTTTTCGTGCCCCTTCAATAAATTCCAGAATCTTAATATTCATAATTTGAATCTCACCTGCAAGTTATAAAAAATTTTTATTTTAGTAATTTACTATCTTTGAGGCTGTAGTAAAGCACTTATAAAATTCTTTTATGGAAAATCCTGTTTCATGGTTTTTCAAAAAGCTGAAAGATTTAAATAATCTTATATGGCATACGCCGCTGTCGGAATTTCCAAAGCATAAAGTAATCCTTATAAAACAATTGAGGATTATTTTTGTTGCTGCAAAGGGCTTTATAAACAATAAGGTCAATCAGGTGGCATCGGCATTGACTTTTTATTCAATGATGTCGGTAATTCCGATAGCGGCTATTGCATTTGGCATTGCCAAGGGTTTTGGGCTCGAACAGAGTCTTGAGGAACAACTTATACAAAATTTTCAGGCCCAAAGAGAAGTTCTTGACTGGCTTATCACGAACGCAAGGAATGCTCTGAGTGCAACCCGAGGGGGATATATTGCTGGAGTCGGCGTTGTTGTGCTATTCTGGTCGGTTATGTCGCTTCTCGATCACATCGAAAGCTCATTTAATGGTATATGGGAAATAAGAGTTTCCCGCCCATGGTATAGAAAATTTACCGACTATCTGACTATTATGCTTATCGCTCCGGTTTTTATTGTCCTGTCCGGAAGCACAACGGTTTTTATCAATACTAAGCTTACGGAGTTCATGGCGAACTCCGCTATTCTGGAGAGTTTAAAGCCTGTGGTATCTTTTCTTGTGAAACTTCTCCCATTTGTAATTACATGGCTGATACTGACTGTTCTTTATATCATAATGCCAAACACAAGAGTAAAATTTACTTCGGCTTTGATTGCAGGCATCCTGGCCGGCACTGTACTTCAGTTTGTTCAGTTTCTCTACATTGACTTACAGTTTGGAATAGCAAAGCTTAATGCAATATACGGAAGTTTTGCTGCAATACCTCTATTTATTGTCTGGTTGCAAATGAGTTGGATTATTGTTTTACTGGGTGCTGAGCTATCTTATGCAAATCAGAATTTCACAAGGTATGAATTTGAGAAGGAAGCCTTGAATATAAGTTATTTTCATAAAAAAGCTCTTACGCTTATGGTCATGAGCAAACTTGTTAAAAATTTTGCACAGGGATTGCCACCTTTAAGTGCAGAGGCAATATCAAGTGAACTCAAAATACCTGTACGTCTTGTAAATGATATTGTTCAGGACCTTGATACAGCGGGACTTGTGTCGGTCGTTCTCAAAGACGACAGCAAAGAGAGGCTTTATCAGCCTGCCGTAAATATTGACTATATCACAATAAATTATGTGCTTTCCCGGCTCGAGAAAAAAGGTGTTGAACAGAAATACCTTGGTGCAAACAAGGAATTCGAGAAAATCAGTTCAATTCTCGAAAATTTTGAAAAGAAAATCGAACAATCGAAAGAAAATGTGCTATTGATAGATTTATAATTAAGTTTTTTTAGTTAATTCTTACTGGCACTTTTTTGCCCGGTCACAAAATTTATAAAATCAAAATAACTTGTCCAGTTTTGAAAGATATAATGTTGCATGGGTAAAACTATAGTTTCTGTTTCAGTATGATTTTTCCAATAGTTCAATTGTGATTTTACCGGAAAAATTCTGTCTTTTTCCGGAATAACGGCATAATCCCATTTGAAATCCTGTTCTGAATATTCCGTCATCCTGTTATATAGCCATCGTAATTCATCAACCAGCGATTTTAATGTTCTGTGGGGTATCCTCTCTTTATTGATGAAGTAATAATTCTTATTACCAAACATTCTGTAAAAGAATTTATTAATATCCTTTTCAGTCAGAGTATTCAGTTTTCTTTCAATCAAACTCAGAGGTATGCCATATTTATTGTCAACAGGATTAGGGGTACCGCCGACTGCAATTTTAATATCAGGTTTAATAGAAGTTTTACTCAGCATGTATCCGGCTGTCCAGACGCCAAAAGACCAGCCAATTAATGTGATTTTTGAATAAGGCTTAATTTCAGGTAAAAGAAGTGCTTCATCGGCAGAATAATCGTAAAAAAGAATAAAATCATGATCATCTGTACATAAAGGAATAAGCAAGTTTTCGTCAACGCCCCAACCTCCGTATAAAACAACAAGCTCTTTATTCTTTTCCCTTCGTCTGATGTATGTCTTCATTTTATGCCAATATAACTTGTAGTAGAGAACGATAGCCTGCTAAATGCTTTTCTAGTAAAAAGTAAATATAATTTAATTTTTTTGCAGGTCAAAAAATTATGAAATATCGCTGCTGTCCGCCTGAGATAAAATAAACCGGTACACAAAATTTTTCAATAAACAAAACGGTATAAAGAACAAATTTTCCTGCTGAAATCAATAATGATTGAAGTCAAATATAAAAAATAAAAAAGAGGAGAGGGATAAATGTGTATAGGGAGCGGGCTTTTGAGATAAATCCCCGTGTCTACTGTCTGATAAAAGGAAGGTACCTCGATAAGCTGGCGCTTTATCATCGGTCCCAGAATGTGAAAGTCAATGTCTGCAATACAATCCTGTTGAATCTCACATCTTATCCCTTTTTCTCCTCTTTTACCTGACCAAATATAAGTAAATTTTTTAATAAAACAATTTTTTTAAGATTTTTTTTAAATAATGACGAAATTCATTTTTAAATTTAATATTATCTCTTATTCATTTCCTGAAAATATTGTATAAATTTGATAAATACGTTATGAAAAATATGAAGACATATATTCCAGAGAGAGAAGAGGTACACAAAACAGATAACGAAGGCCTGATTGCAAAATATGTTAACGATAAAGGCGGCTTATGGCATTTTCATCCTGAATTCGAGATATATCTGAACCTTAAATGCAATGGAACCAGAATTATCGGGGATAATGTCGAACTTTTTGATGAATATGATATGGTTTTGATTGCGGGCAACATACCACATTGCTGGAACTATTATAAAGCCGGCGGTACCCTTCCCGAAAATCATGGCATTATTGTGCATTTTCCTTTGAGTTTTTTAGGCACAGAGCTGATTAACCAATACGAAATGACAAAAGTGCGTGAACTATTTGAAGAAGCTGAAAGAGGAGTGTGTTTCTCAATTCAGGATTCCAAAGACGCTGAGAAATATCTTAAATGTATGATTGTTCACTCAGGCATTGACAAAATAATTGATTTTTTAAATGTCCTCAGGATTTTATCATATTCCGAAAAGAGAAGACATTTATGCACAGAAAATTATAAGATTGAGAATAATGGAATGAATAATAAAAGAATGACAGATGTCTTTAACTATATCAGGGATAATTTTTCACATCATATTACACTTGAAGAAATAAGCAAGGTTGCTGAAATGAAACCATTTTATTTCGGGAAATATTTTAAGAAATATACAGGAACAGGTTTCATCAATTATATTAACCAGATAAGAATGAACAGGGCAAGTTATCTTCTCCGCGAAACGCCTAATGCGATTAAGTGTATTGCAAGAGAATGTGGTTTTGAAAGTATTTCAAATTTCAATAAGCAATTCAAAAAAATTTTCGGAATCTCACCAAAAACTTACAGGGCACAGTTCATAGTTAATTAATTGTTTTTCCCCTTATTCTTCTTATTAGAGAGAGAAAATATTATATTAGTATTCTTGATGATAAAACCTAAAGATATGAAGAGAGCTTTTACCTTTTCATTTTTTATCCTTTTTTCACTTTTCCTTACCGCACAGATTGATAACTGGAATAACTGCTCCACACTGATAATAGGGAAGGATGCCAGTGCCGCAGGGTGTGTGATTATTGCTCATAATGAGGATGACGTAGGAAATCAGATAGTAAACTTTTACAAGATTCCCGGAAAAGATAACCGTAAAGGAGAAATTGTGAGATTTAAGGATGGAGCGACTGAACCTCAGGTGTCTCATTCGTTTGCATGTTTGTGGTTCGAAATGCCTGGCCAGGATTTTTCTGATATTTATGTAAACGAAAATGGGGTTCTTGTTACTTCAGATGCCTGCCCATCAAGAGAGCTTTTTGGAGAGATAACAGATGGCGGAATAGGTTATGAACTGAGAAGGCTCATCGCTGAGAGAGCACTTTCGGCAAGAACAGGTGTTGAACTTGCAGGATATCTCGTTGAAAAATGGGGTTACAACGGCTCGGGACGTACATATACTATTGCAGACAAAAATGAAGCATGGATTTTTGCTGTTGTAAGAGGAAAAAACTGGATTGCACGACGCGTTCCTGATAATCATGTGGCATTTGTACCTAATTATTATACAATAACAGAAATTGATACTTCAGATACTGAAAACTGCCTTCACTCAAAAGACCTTATTAAATATGCAACCAGACGAGGATGGTATAATCAGGCAACTGACGGGAAATTTAATTTTGCCAGAGTTTACTCAGATGAAAGAAATCTTAAAAATATGTCCAACATCGGGAGGATGTGGATAGCTACAAAACTTCTTTCAGGCATGGAATATAAAATAGGAGACGAATTTCCATTCAGTTTTACCCCTGTACGGAAATTAACAATGAAAGACATTAAGGAATTTCTTTCAAACCATTATGAAGGGACTGAGCTGGATGATTCACAAAACTATTCAAAAGGAAATCCACATTCCAATAAAGTACAGAATATCTGTGCATCTCATCAGCAACTTTCATTTATAGCAGAATTAAGGCAGGGACTTCCGTTTGATATTGGAGGAAGGATATGGGTTGCTCCAAGAAGATGCTGTGTAAATCCTTATATGCCGATATATTTTGGCGTTACCGAATTCCCTTCAAATATGACCATGGATACTCCGGAAAAAGCGTATGAATTACACTTTAAACGTGGTGAATCAATTTATGACAGGACAAATTCTATGGCATGGTGGAGCTTTGTTGCTGTGGCTGAATACACTGATGAAAATTTCAGAGAACGCTACCCGGCAAGGAAAAGAATGAAAGAAAACCTCGAGCAGGAATTTTCAAAAAAGGCTGGCAGGCTTGAAAAAGATTATCTACCGATTTATAAAAAACAACCTCAGAAAGCTGCAGCACTCATTAACGACTTTACAAGACAGGTTATTGAAAAAACAATTGAAGAAAACAATAATTATCTTAAGCATTAAACATAAGCCCGTTTTCCTTCCCGGTAAATTATTATTATATTCTTTGCCTCATTTTACAGGCTGCACAGAACGTCATTTATATTGCAGAATCTGAAAAATAATTAATTTTGTGGCTGAACAAAGGTTCCGTAGCTCAGTTGGATAGAGCAACAGCCTTCTAAGCTGTGGGTCGAGCGTTCGAATCGCTCCGGAATCACATCTGAATTCATTTGCTTCTTAACAGCGGTACAAACCTTACCATGGCAAGTCTCGTGCGCTCGATCTTACCATTCTTTTTTACAGCCAGATAGAGGTATTGTGCTGAAGAGGGTGACCCTACAGGCATTATAAGTCTGCCGTTTTCTGCAAGCTGGTCGAGAAGAGGCTGTGGTATATGATCGCCCGCTGCCGTTACAATAATAATATTATAAGGTGCATGCTCTTTCCATCCGTTGTAACCGTCGCCGGTGCGCACAACAACATTCCTGTATCCGAGTCGTGCCAGGCGTTCTGCAGCTTCTTTTGCCAGCTCCGGGATAATTTCGATAGTATAGACACTATCAACTATTTCAGCAAGCACGGCAGCCTGATAACCTGAGCCCGTACCAATCTCGAGCGCTTTCTTGTTTTTTGCAGGCTTCGATAGCTCGGTCATATAAGCCACGATAAAAGGCTGGGAAATAGTCTGGTTATATCCAATCGGCAAAGGCGTATCCTCGTAAGCCCTGTCAATATACTGTTTCGGCACAAACAGATGTCTTGGAACTTTAAGCATTGCTTTTATTATCTGTGGATTCCTGATACCGTTGGCAACTATTTGTTTATTCACCATTTCTTTTCGTAATTCAGCATACCTGTCTTCCTGAGAAACAGCCTGAATACAGACTGAAAATATCAGAGAAAATAACACAAAAAACACCAGTAATTTCTTTTTAACCATTCATTTTATTTTTGTACAGACCAAATAACAACAAGTTTCAAATTCATAAATAATATCCTAATACCTTCAGGAATCCTTTGGTAATTAATTCGATAAGTGACCCTATCGGCAAAAGATTCTTGTTTGAGCTAACTGCCAATATCAGAATAACAAAAAGTGCTATTGTACCGTATTTATATATTGCATTATACACCGCCGGATATTTTTTGAACCATTGAAAAAGCAAATGGGAACCATCAAGTGGAGGAATAGGAATAAGGTTGAATATAAAAAGTCCCCAGTTAATGAATATGGCATAAATAAAAAGCTGCCCGGCTAAACCCAATGAAAATTTCAAAAGAACAAAAATGATCGAAAGTATCATCGCAGTTATAGCATTCGAAAGAGGACCAGCAACGGCAATCTTCAAAACATCTGTTTTTGGATTCCGGAGATTCATTTCATTAAACTGAACAGGTTTTGCCCAGCCAAAACCTGCAATAAAAAGCATTAAAAATCCAAGGAGGTCTATATGTTTAAGTGGATTAAGAGTTACCCTGCCCTGTTCAGCGGAAGTGCTGTCACCACATCTCTGCGCTGTAAAAGCATGACTGAACTCATGCACTGTGAGCCCTATTACTATACCGGGCAATAACTTAAGACTATATATGATGTCGAAACCTGCCATAAAAACAAATCAATTAATGCAGTTTTTATCGTTGCGCTTCAATATTTTTTATTGTTGAGAAAAAACCTTACGTTTACATACAGCGAAGATATATTTTTATTTTATGAATCTTTCAGTTAAAATTTATAGCTTGTAAGAGATATAAATATAGTTTCAATTATAAAACGATGAAAATCAAATTTATATTATCAGCTCTGCTTATTTTGACAGGCTTGTCTAATCTTAAAAGTCAGATAGCAAATGATACTTCTGTTTATCTTATAACATGCTCACCAGGTACCGAAACATATTCGATATACGGGCATAGCGCAATCAGAGTTGCTATTCCCTCAGCAGGCATAGATGTTGTTTATAACTGGGGAGTATTCGATTTCAATACAAAAAATTTTGTATGGAAATTTGCAAAAGGCAAACTTAATTACATGCTTGGCGTTTATCCCTATAATGTTTTTCTGGAGGAATATATGTTTGAGAAAAGATCGGTCTATTCACAGAAAGTAAATATGGAATCTGATGATTTAATGTATCTGACAACACTTCTCGAAGAAAATTTGAAACCTGAAAATCTTTTTTACCTGTACGATTTTTTCTACGACAACTGCTCCACAAGAATACGTGATATTTTTGAAAAAGTATATAACGGAAAACTTATATATCCCCCTTATGAAAACAACAAGATACCTACTTTCCGACAGAAACTAGCATATTATCATCGCAATTATCCATGGCTGAAATTTGGTATTGATTTTTTGCTTGGCCTTCCTGCTGATAAGAAAGCCTCGTTCCGCGATCAAATGTTTCTGCCTCTCGACTTGCAGAGAAACCTTTCACAAGTTGTAATTAACCGCAACAGAAAAATGATCCCTTTGCTTCAGAATGTCGAAAATATTTTTGAATTTGAATCAATGCAGCCAACCCCGCCCTTTTATTATTCTCCAATGTTAATCTTTAGTGCGGCGTTTGTTTTAGTACTTTTTGTTAGTATAAAGTTTAAAAATACATTGTTTATCAATTATTTAGATATAGCTTTATTTACTATCTTCTCGATTCTTGCTATCTTGATGATATTCTTCAACTTTATTACCGACCACGAACAGACAAAGTGGAATCTGAACATCATCTGGTGTAATCCTTTTATACTACTTTGCCTGTTGTCGCTTGCCCTGAACAAAAAAGGAGTTGTATGGTTCAGGCTTGTTTTCTGGCTTTCGGTTGTTTCTATTCTGATTGCTATTATTTTTACGGGATATACAAATATTGCTGTTGTTCCTTTAGTAATGATTATGACCCTCAGAAGTGCATCCAGATCTGAGTTTTCATGGAATCCTTTTAATCAGGCTGAAAAAAATAGCAATTATAAATAGCTTTGTCATTTAACAATATTTTAACAGATATTAACATGTGCTTTTAGATTTGTATTATTCTTTTGTTTTTCTGTTTTTTCAACAAAAAGGATTATTTACTTACTTTTGCAGCTTTTAAAAAATTAAATATGGAACAAACCGCCGACATAAAGATTCTTAATGAAAAGATAAGGGAAGAAAGCGCCTTCGTCGATCTTATAAAGATGGAAATGAGTAAGGTAATAATAGGCCAGAAACACCTTACCGAGAGTCTGCTTATCGGGTTGCTGTCGAATGGACATATTCTTCTCGAAGGAGTACCCGGACTTGCAAAGACACTGGCCATAAGGACACTGGCCTCGATTATCGAGGCCAAATTCAGCAGGATACAATTTACTCCTGATCTCTTACCTGCCGACCTGATAGGTACAATGATTTACAGCCAGAAAAAAGAAGAGTTTACTGTAAGGAAAGGACCTGTTTTTGCCAACTTCATCCTTGCCGATGAAATTAACAGATCCCCTGCCAAAGTTCAGAGTGCCCTTCTTGAAGCAATGCAGGAACGACAGGTCACCATAGGAGAATATACTTTTAAACTGAATGAACCTTTTCTCGTTCTCGCCACCCAGAACCCTATTGAACAGGAAGGAACTTATCCGCTTCCTGAAGCTCAGGTCGACAGGTTTATGCTTAAAGTACTCATTGGATACCCAACTATGAACGAGGAGAAGAGTATATTACGCGAAAATATTGCAAAGGAATTTCCGAAAGCTGATACTGTAATAAAAACTTCCGATATCCTCGATGCCAGAAATATTGTCAGGGAAGTATATATGGACGAAAAAATCGAAGACTATATTCTTAATATTGTCTTTGCTACCCGCGAGCCAGAAAAATTCAATCTTGCAAAGTTTTCAGGCATGATATCTTACGGTGCATCTCCCAGAGCTTCGATATATCTTGCTCTTGCATCCAAAGCTTATGCTTTTATACAGCGCAGGGGATACGTGATTCCTGAAGATATACGAGCCGTATGTGCCGATGTAATGCGTCATAGGATTGGACTTACATACGAGGCAGAAGCTGAAAATATCAATCAGGACCATATTATCACCGAGATTCTCAATACAATAGAAGTGCCTTGAAATATGAAAATTAAATCAATGAAAGCTTTTATTATGGTTTTTACTTGCAGCCTGATTGTTATATTTCCGGTAAAAGGGCAGCCAAACCTTATTGGATATCATGAAAGAGAAGTAAGAAACTATATGAAAGAGAACCATAAAGATATGGTTCTTCAGGGTTTGACCTTCAATAACACTTTCAGATATCTGAAATATACCGACAGGAGCCAGACGCAGACGTTATTTTTCTTTCTATCAGCCGATACTGTTTGCAGGAGCATCAGAATATTGTGTGATAAAAATCTCAAAGATAATAAAATAGTAGAGCTGAACTCGAAATACAAACCGCTTGGTAATAGCCAGTGGGAAGATGAAAGAAACGGACAGAAATATTCGGTCGAACTGAAGGACGAAGAGTGGACATTGAATATTAGTATTAATGTCAAGCCAATAAAATAAACAAATTGAGGTGGAAACGGTTGAACTTCTTAAGAAGGTAAGACGAATTGAAATCAAAGCTCGTGGACTTAGCCG
>CAZIRN010000035.1:0-14743 GCA_964541495.1 uncultured Rikenella sp.
TTTACAGGCACAACTGTTATTGAGCCGTACGACGAAGGATCTGTGCTGAAAGTATAAGTTGCCGGAGTATAATTTGCCGTACCGATATGAAAAGTAAAAGGCCCTGCTGCTGAAAACACCTTTGTTACCCCACCATCGCCATTATTTCCTGCACACTGTATATATCGCAGAGCTCCTCCATTTACAATTGAAGACTGTCCGTTTAACCGCAGGTTATATGTGCTGATATTAAACAGTTTGTCCCGGGTAAAAGTTAGTGCTCCGTTGAGAGTCATATTCGCAAGAAGCGAAACAGGTGATGCTGCCGCATTTGTGTTATTGAGCTCAACATTCCCGAATATTCCGTTTCCGTCAATGGTCTGAGCCTGTGTACCATTAAGAACTATTTTGCCGGTACCGGCTATTGTACCTGAGTTATATATATTTCTTGCAATATTTATAGTATTGCCGTTATCATTCAGAGTGCCAAGTAATAGCCTGAATTCATTTAAAACGCTTATTGTTGTTCCCGACGTTCCTCCGAAATTCAATTCTACACCCGATGGTTTATTGATTGTCAACCGGTAAAGTGTTTGTGCCGCATAAACATTAAAATTCTGTATAGTTGTTCCGTTAAAGGTTGTAATATTGTTTCCGGGTGTATATGTACTTCCTGATGCAATAGTGAAATCTCCTCCTATGGTTAAATCAAGATTATTAGCTATAAGGACGCCGGATGATATATTTAGATTTTTAAGAACTGTTACCGGATTTGAATTCAGTTGAACTGTTTTTGTGCCGCTTACTCTATTGATAGTAAGATTTGCAAAAGGTGCCGTTGTATTAATAAGGTAATCTACATCTTCTGCCGGAGCTGTTCCTGAAGTCGGAATTATTTCAATAGTTCCTCCTGTTACGTTTATATCGGAAGCAGAACATGCAATTCTGTAAGCAAACGTAGGTGATGTAGTGCCGCACACATCATAAATTTTTATTGTACCACCGGTCATTGAAAAGCCGTTTGCACCGCCGCTGTTGGTGATGTCGAAAGAACCTGCGGAAGCATCTATGCCGATAGAAGCTCTCGAATTGTCGAGCGGTGCATTTACTAATCCGTCGGGTGTATATGTTGAAGTTGTTCTTTTAAATCTTCCTCTGAGTGTTATTATTCCGCCAGTTTGTGAATATGATATCAAGCTATTTGCCTGCGGAGACGAATGAAATTGTTTTGTATCAACAGTACCGCCGTTCAGGATGAACTGGCCTGGTGCATAATTCCAATATATAATACCTGTAGATTCCCGTGTCGAAAGATATCCGTTATTCAATTGTAGTTTCCCTGAAACCGAAATACCGCTGTTCCCTGTTCCCACATCAATACCCATTGATGCGTTATCGGGTGCTGCGACGCCGTAGGTGCCGTTTACTTCACGATAGTCATCGGCTGTTGACATAACTATAACTCCTGCTCCATCAAGTATAAAAGCGCCTCTGCCGGGTATATAAAAATCACTCGAAGGAGGCCCTGCCGTTGCACCTTCAGTAAGACTCGGTATTACTACAAGTCCCTGCAATACAAGAGTTCCTGCCCGCACCCATAAAGCTTTTTTAAGATTGGGATCTGCATCTGTTGCAGGAGCTGTAGCATCCCCCGGTGCAATATTAGCTCCAAAAAGTCTGAAATTATTATATGATGTCGAATATATAATTAGCTTAAAAGTCTGGCCTGTACCTTTGTCAAGAACCAGATTATAAAAATCTGTCTGACCGTTACACGTTAACGTCTTGTCGCTTAATCCATTGAAGTAAACTGTAGCAAAGCCCGTAGTTGGTCCGTTGACTATGGGTGGAAAACTGTTGTAAACGGGGTATGGAAGGTTTGTAAACCTTACAGTACCATTATTTGTAAAATTACCAAATACCTGTATCCTGTGTGAATGCAGTTCATAATAGTTTATGAATCCTCCTGTTGTTCCGTTAATATCGAGGGGAGATGTCTGTGTATTTGTAACGCCGGTACCCACCCTGATTGCAGCTCCATTGTCCACAACAACATCGCCGTTAATAATCAGTGAAAGCCTTTGTGCAGTAGCATCATTTATCTGGTATGTTCCCTGGCGGACAAGAAGGTTACCGTTCAGAGTCAGATTATTAACCTGTACAACTGGTCCGGGAGCTCTTATTGAAAGATGGTAATATACGGTCTGGTACACAGGCATTGTGACTGCAGCCGTATATTCTGTTATGCCGCCGTCGGTTGTTACAAAAGTGTTTGTAGTTACAGGTGATGGAAAGCTTGCTGAAGAGAGTTTCAAAGTGCCTGCTCCCCTGAGGGCGGTTAATCCATTTGTGAAACTAAAAACCGACAGGTCGAGTATGCCTCCACTGTTTATTATAACGTCAAGATTCTGCGTTGTTACATTGCCTGAAAGAGACACAGTACGGCCTGAAAGTATTACCACCTTATCTCCGATTCCGGGAACCATTGTTCCGGGACCGGTCGTTCCGCTTGGGTCAAAAGTCCATGTTGATGCCTGATCCCAGTTGCCTGTCTGATATGAATAAAACGTACCGGGAGCTCCAATAGTCCATAAGCCGGTAATTGTCGCACTGCCTGTTGATGTGGCAGGGTTTACCCCTTTAGCTGAGGCTCCTGTTGCCAGGTTCCATGTTCCTGATGTATTTGTATATAACTGGAAATCAGCAGGATTACCCACAGCTTCCGCTGCATCATAAGCAAAAGACAACCTTGTAGTCGCACCTGTGGTAATGTTAGACACTGAAATATCCCAGTGTTTATTGATATAATTCGGAAGAGAACCTGCTGGCTCAGGTACTGCCCTTACGGAAATGCTTCTGGCGGCTGCTGCAATATTCGGAAGACTGGTGATTATCAGTGGATTGTAAAAACCGTTGCTGCCTACAGGATAAGTAAGGTTAAAATTCTGATTTTGGGCATTTGCTGAACGGATAAACCGGCCTGTTCCGTTCGTTTCGATCATATTTGTCGAGCTGAAAGGTGCGCCGGATACAGCTGTAGTGTTGGAGAGGGTCAGGTCATAATCTCCAAGCCTCAGTAAACCGGAAGAAAGAGTAAGTGTTCCAGTAACGGTTGCAGCGCCTGCAAGGCTTTTTGTTCCTCCGCCACTGATGTTAAGATTATAATATGTATATCCACCTGCCTGCTGGTTGGTACCGTTATAGTTTATTCTTCCGGTAGAGCATGTAAATCCTCCTCCGGTAAAATCACCTCCCACATTAATTGTGGCAGCACCTGTAAAAGTTATATTGTTTCTGTCGGAAGTACCTTCCATCCTTATATTTCCAGTCACATTGATAGTTCCGGAAGAAGCAGTGACAACAACGTCGTATGTCGGATCTGCTGTTGAGGGCATGAATATCGAGGCGCAGTTCAGTGTGCCGTTACCTAATGATATTGTCTGGTCGCCTGCATCGGAAGCCGGAGATCCTAAAATAACATCGCCGGTAACATTAAGAGTACGTCCTGAAAGGTTGAGTGTTGTAGCAGTGGTTGTACCGTCCTGAAAAATAACATTCTTAACAGGATTTGCAGGACTTACATTCAGAGTAACTGAATGTCCGTTGTTTATGTAAACATCTCCGGCACCGGCGGCAACTCCCGGATAATCACCAGAAGAACAGTCCACCCATACTCCTGAAACCCTTACCTGCCAGATTGCATTTGAATTCCAATTGCCTGATGCACGTGTCTGATAATCTCCATCCTGTGGCGCTGGAAACGGTTGAAGTCTGTAATTAAGCCCATTATATATACTAAAACTATACTTATCCGCTGAAACTGAAAATGAATTTAAGGTATGAGTATCCAATTTTTCGGGAAAGAATTTCCAGTGTGTTGCCAGCAAATTTTCTGGAAAAAATATTAAAGAAATTGATATCAGAAAAAACAAAATCAAAGTATTTTTCATTCGACTTCCACGTTTCTCAATGTAATAAGAACAATCTCTTTTCAATAAACAAAGAGCCAATATCCCTTGAAAGTGTTTCCGGAATTCCATATAAATCAGATTCTATGATATTTCAAAATTAAAACTATAAAAAAACTTTCAACTTTATTTTAGAAATAAAACTGAAACTATTTTATACTGTAGCATTTCAAAGCGAATATATATATTTTTATTTCACCTGTAACACAATATTTTTCAGATATTTTTAACACATTAACAAGACTTTTCAAACATATTTTTGGTTGCTTTGTACTTAAATTCTAAAGATGTGACAATTATACTATATTGATTTGTTGCACCGGAAACAGCAGAAGAGGGCATTTTTTGACAAACAGACTTAAATAAGCAACGAAGCAATAAGAAAATTTGATAGAAGGTTAATAGATGAAAATCGTATGAAAAAGCAAATATTTTCTTATACAAATAAAAAATCCCGGATTCCGGGACTGTATTGTGGGCGATGACGGAGTCGAACCGCCGACCCTCTGCTTGTAAGGCAGATGCTCTGAACCAACTGAGCTAATCGCCCTTTATTTTCAAAAAACTTTCGCAAATATAAATTACATTATTTTATTTACCCAACACTTTTTTTCTTCTCCATGTAATTTTCAATAACCGACCAGACGATCGAAGCAGAAAGTATTGTAATTATAATGATTAAAGAAAGAAATATCGGCACTTCAAATAATTCGGAAAAAGTCATTTTTATTCCAATAAACGTAAGAACCACAGAAAGACCTACTTTAAGACGCTTGAAATACATTATTATGCCCGATATAGCAAAATAAAGCGACCTCAGTCCAAGTATTGCCATAATATTAGATGTATAAACAATAAACGGATCCTGTGTTATCGCCAGAACGGCGGGAATGCTGTCAACTGCAAAAATAACATCGGACGACTCAATTATCAGAAGCACAAGAAATAGCGGTGTGACAAACAATTTATTTTCCTCACGTTTAAAAAACTTTGGACCTATGTAAGTTTCATCAACTCTCATAAATCTCTTTGCAAATTTGAATACCGGATTGCGTTCGGGCTCGACTCTGGCAACTTTACCTTTGATAGTTTCCAGAAACATTTTTATTCCTGTATATAGCAGGAAAACTCCAAAAATGTAAATTATCCAGTGAAATTTATTTATAAGAGTTACTCCGGCAAAAATAAATAAAGCCCTCATCACTATTGCTCCTATTATTCCCCAGAATAATACTTTATGCTGAAATCTTGGATCAACCTGAAAGTATGAGAAAATCAGAATAAACACGAAGATATTATCTACACTGAGGGAATATTCAATTACATAACCTGTCAGGTATTCGAGCACTCTCTGTTTGGCAATAGCATTGCTTTCCCGTGAATAATCAAAATATATCACTATTGCGAAAAGCAACGCCAATGATATCCACATAACAGTCCATCCAAGTGCTTCCTTTAATGGAATTTTATGTATTTTACGATTGAAAACGCCAAGGTCGAGTGCAAGCATTATTGCAACAAAGACATTGAATCCAATCCAGAAGTAGAAATTTCCGCTCATCAGAATAAAATAAAATTAAGGTGCAAACATAGGAAATTCTTTCCTTACAAAATTTCAGCAACGACAAAAGTGCTTCCGCCAATAAATATAATGTCATCTTCACCGGCGCATGACCTGGCCTTTTCAAGTGCTTCCGGAACCGAACCGAACGATTCGCCGTTGATCCCGTATAATGAAGCTTTATTCATCAACACTTTTTCGTCGAGAGCCCTCTTAACAGAAGCCTTTGTGAAATAGTATCTGCCGCTGCGGGGGAAGAGAGGAAGAATACTGTCAACATCTTTATCGCTTACAAAACCAATTACAAAATGTTTTTGTTTTGCCTCCATATTATTTAACTGGCTCATTACCAGCTCAATACCTTCTTTATTATGACCTGTGTCACAGATTGTTAGCGGCTTTTGCCCGATAATCTGCCATCTACCAGCAAAACCTGTATTCATAATTACATTTTCAATCCCCCTCAGGATAATCTCATCTGTAATAATAAAATTTTCACTTAATTTCTCAGCCGACAGAATTACCGTTGGAATATTTTTAGCCTCATAATCACCTCCAAGCGGAATATAACCTGTTAACTCCTTGCCTTTTGAAGCCCTTACGGCTGAAAACTTCCTTAGTCCGGAAGAATAATCGAGCGGCTCCATTTTACATTTATACTCTCTGTCGGCAAACAATATTTCGGAACCAAGCATTCGAGACTTTGATATAAAAACATCATCTGTTTCATTCTTCGATTCCCCGATTATAACAGGGATGCCGGGTTTTATTATCCCTGCCTTTTCAGCGGCTATTTTTTCGAGAGTGTCGCCGAGGATATCCATGTGGTCGTGACCTATATTCGTTATTACCGAAAGAACCGGCGTAATGATATTTGTGGAATCAAGCCTCCCGCCGAGCCCTGTTTCTATCACGGCAACGTCAACATTTTCAGAAGCAAAGAAGTCGAAAGCAAGGCCAACCGACATTTCGAAAAACGACGGTTTGATTCTTTCGAATACATCACGGCTCTCTTCTACAAATCTAACTACTTTATCTTCAGGTATCATTGCTCCATTCACACGTATTCTTTCCCTGAAATCCTTAAGATGTGGAGAGGTATATAATCCGGTTTTATATCCGGCAGTTTGAAGTATCGAAGCAAGTATATGAGAAACCGACCCTTTCCCATTTGTACCTGCAATATGAACGGAGGCAAACTTCCTGTGAGGATGACCCAGATGTTCATCAAGTACCAGTGTAACTCCAAGGTCAGCCTTATATGCAGCTTTGCCTATTCTGTGAAATGCAGGCAGATTGCCGTAAAGAAATTCCATCGTCTCCTGATAGGTCATGCTTCTTGTTATTTTAATTTTACCTTTTGTCCTTTTTATTACAATTCGTGTTAATAACAAATAATTTATTTCCCCTTCAATTCGAAAGCGAGTTACTGATTTTATACTCTGTGCTCTGTGCTCTGTGCTCTGTGCCCTATTCAAAAGCTGCCCAACTCCCTCCCCAGTTGTTCAAATGAATTTTATCGGGTTCGAACCTATGGGGCATTGTTTCCGGTTTTTCAGCAGGAACACCGACCGAAACTAATGTAACAGGCCTTATGTTAACGGGAAGATTGAGTATGTCGGTCAATGCTTTTACTCTTTCCTGTCTGGGCTCTATTCCAACCCATACGGCACCAAATCCGAGCGAATGAGCAGCCAGTAGTATATTTTGTGTGGCCGCCGAACAGTCGAGAAGATAGTAACCGGCAGCATGCTGTTTTTCGAGGTCGCCACATACGACAATTGCATGACTTGCCTCCTTAAGCATCGAAGCATTCGGATGAAACTTCATAATTTTATCAAGCACATTTCTGTCGGCGATAACGATGAAATGCCATGGCCGTTTGTTATTTGCAGAGGGAGCATACATTCCGGCCTTGACAATAAGTTCGATATCCCTTTCGTCAATTTTCTCTCCTGTGTATTTTCTGATACTTCGCCTTGTCAGAAGTCCTTCATATAATTCCATAACGAACCTTTTTTATATTGTTTATCACCTTTTATAAAAAATATGGCAATTTATATTTTTTGGACAATTTTGAAAAGTCAATGAAGTGAAATTTGTTAAAAGAAACTTTTACCGAAATGGTTTAAGGCTGCGTGGCGACTGCCTGTATAAATTTATATTAGAAAATGTCTTTAAGTATTTAAAGTAGATACTTCTCTACTGGTTGTAAGGCCTTTTTTTCTCTTTCGTAATATTCAGGCACAATCTCTATGCCTATAGAGTTTCTTGACATTTTTTGAGCTACAATATTGGTGGTACCAGAGCCCATGAATGGATCTAATATCCAATCTCCCGGTTTTGTGAACAACTTTATAAACCATTCGGGCAATTCATCTGGAAATGCGGCACTATGATTTTTATTGCTGCATTCGGTTGCAAGATGTAAAACATTTGTAGGGTATGCCATATTTCTGTCAGTCCAATTCGATATATTTTTCCCAAATCCGCTGCCAGCTTTCGAATTATCCCTTATTTTATCAGTGTCACTAAGGTTCCGTAATCTTGTTTTTTTCCATTCACCCATCGGAACCATGACTTCTTCCTGATACATAGCAAATTTTCTGTTCTTATTAAACTGAAGTAATCTTTCCCATGCATCCCGGAATCTGTTCGACCATTTACCCAGATAGCAATTCTTTTTGTGCCAGATAAATTCTTCAGTCCATAGCCAGCCTTGTTTCCGCATCTCAAGGATTAATTCCAATACATAAGTACTCCTCTCCCCTTTAACTACTTTTTCTTTGATGTTAAGTAAAGGTGCCTGTTGGCTTCAAAACTCTCAAAAGCTCAGATGTTATCGGTAAAAACCATGCAACATATTTATCAGGTGGTATGCCGCCATAAGTATTTTTTCTCTGGTCGGCATACGGTGGAGAAGTAAATATAAGGTCAACTGAATTATCTGGAAGATCCTTCAAAATCTTCCTGCAATCACCTAAGTATAATTCAGTTTTTATATCCATTTTTTATTTTCAAAAATAAGAGTTTTCACTCAGAAACATATAAACATCTTTGTATTTTTACCACCAATTTGTCAACAACAGTTTTATTCAGCAAGTCGTAAAGCGCATTACATATTTAAAACTTCTTTACACTCGCTTGAGCCTCTGCCAACCTAAAGATAGAAAAACCCGAGCGAAGAGAGGAAGGGGGCGAGTTCATGTAAATATTATTCTCCCAATAATAGAGTACCAAATCTTTACAGGCCGTGCCATGCCACTCAATAAGATATGAAAAAACGTCCTTACAAACAGGATTATTTATTAATTTTGTCAGCCCGGAAAGGAGACCGGATTGATAATGATGAAAAAACACAACAAGAAGCTGTTCGTAATTGACACCAATGTTTTATTGCATGACTATAAGTGCATCTATAATTTTGAAGAAAATGATGTAATCATTCCTATTGTAGTTCTGGAAGAGCTCGACAAATTCAAAAAAGGCAATGACCTGATAAATTTCCACGCACGCGAGTTCACCCGTGAGCTCGACAAACTATCGGGCGACATGCTTTTGACTTCCAACATCCCACTGGGTGAAAACCTGGGAAATCTTCATATAGAAACCGGGAAGGAGTTTTCGGAGAAAGTAAGCCAGTCTTTTCCGGAAAAGACAGCCGACCACAGAATACTTGCAATAACCGATTACGTTTGCAATGCCAACAAGGACAAGACTGTAGTGCTTATCACCAAAGACATCAATCTGCGAATGAAAGCTAAATCGCTGGGCATACTTGCACAGGATTACAAGAATGATAAAGTTGCCAACATTGACGATTTATACAAAAGCATAAAACTGATAGAGGGAGTTGACCAGAAACTCATTGAAAAACTTTATGAGCAACCCGAAGGTGTAAGTGCTTTGGAATTTCAACTTGATAAAGAACTCGACGGTCACAGATTTTATATCCTGCGCAATAATACTGCCAGTGCACTTGCCCATTACAATCCTGCAACAAAAACAGTTACACGGGTTATGAAACAAGCGGCATACGGAATAGAACCGAAGAATGCCGAGCAGACTTTTGCACTCGATGCATTGATAAATCCTGATATCCAGCTTGTATCCCTTACAGGTAAGGCAGGCACCGGAAAGACACTCCTTGCTCTGGCTGCAGCTCTTCATCAACATAAAAAATACAAGCAGATACTTCTGGCAAGGCCCATAGTTCCTCTGGCAAACCGCGACCTTGGCTTTCTGCCGGGCGATATAAAGGAAAAAATGGATCCTTATATGCAGCCTCTGTTCGATAATCTGACTGTTATTAAACATAGATTCAGCCACCAGAGCCCTGAATTTATCAGAATCAATGATATGATAAAAGAGGAAAAACTTGTGATAACCCCGCTTGCATTTATCAGGGGAAGAAGTCTTTCGAGTGTTTTCTTTATTGTTGACGAGGCTCAGAACCTTACTCCCCACGAGATAAAAACCATAATTACCCGCGCCGGTGAAGGAACAAAAATGGTATTTACAGGCGATATTGAACAGATAGACTCACCATACCTCGATACCGCCTCAAACGGACTGAGCTATCTTTCGGATAAGATGAAAGACCAGGATATATTTGCCCATGTAAACCTTGTGAAAGGTGAAAGAAGCTATCTGGCAGAATTGGCCAGTAAAATACTTTGACTATCTCCAATGTACTCAAAATACATAACGCTGTAATGTTTCCTGAAAAAAGAAAAATTGCTTTCTACACTGTCGGCTGTAAACTTAACTTTACCGAATCATCATACATCGCCTCCACTTTACCTGTTGACAATTATATTAAAGTTAACCCCGACGAAAATGCCGATATCTATGTAATAAATACGTGTACAGTTACATCCGATGCCGATAAAAAATGCAGGCAGGCCATAAGAAAATTCATTAAACAATCACCTTCGGCAATAATAGCCGTAACAGGCTGTTATTCGCAATTAAGGGCAGACGAAGTGGCATCCATTCCAGGCGTCGATCTCGTACTTGGTTCAAGGGAAAAATTCGATCTTGCCTGCTATCTCGACGGAATTTATGCAAAGGGACTGACATGTGTGGATTCCGGTAATATAGTCAACGACAAAACCTTCGTCAATTCATGGTCGTCATCCGACAGAACCAGAACATTCATCAAGGTACAGGACGGGTGCGATTACAGATGTGCTTATTGTACGCTTCCCATTGCCAGAGGCCGGAGCAGAAACGCATCAGTTGAAAACATCACGGAAGAAATAAAACAAATTGCAGTCAAAGGTATCCCTGAAATTGTACTGACCGGATTGAATATCGGCGATTTCGGCAAAACAACAGGAGAAACACTTATAAAACTTTTACAACAGATAGAGAATATTGAAGGTGTGCGGCGGATAAGACTATCATCAATAGAGCCCGATTTGCTTACCGATGAAATTATTGAACTGACCGCAGGAAGCCGGAAAATTATGCCTCATTTCCATATTCCGCTTCAAAGCGGAAGCAATAAAGTTCTTGGACTGATGCGCAGACGATACAAAACCGAACTCTTTGAATCAAGAGTAAAAAAAATAAGAGAACTAATACCTCTTGCAGGAATAGGATCGGATGTGATCGTCGGATTCCCCGGCGAAACAGACGAGGACTTTTATGAAACATTCAGTTTTTTAGAAAAAATGCCGCTGACATACCTTCATGTCTTTCCTTATTCAGACCGCCCGGGAACAAAAGCCGCAGAACTTCCTGGAAAAGTGCCTGCAAAAATCAAGGGGGAGAGAAGAAAACAGCTCTCACGGCTCTCAAAAAAAATAAATCTTGATTTTAAAAAACGCAACATAAATACAATAAATGAAGTTCTCTTCGAAAATAGTGTAAAAGAAAAAAAAGTATCAGGCTTTACGGGAAATTATCTGAAAGCTGAATATAATGCGACAGAAATTATTAAGGGTAAAATCAAAAAAGTCAGAATCGTCGGAATCAATCCTTCCGGTAACCTTGCCGTCGAACTGCTGAATTAGTTTTTTCATTAATTAAATTTATCAGGCTGAACAATAGAAATATTAAATAATTTTATGCGGTATTTTTTTCGCAAACTATTCTATGGATGCGCTATCATTTTATTTTTTCTATCTAATCAACGGAATTATTTCTTTTCTGCCACTAAGGATACTCTATATCTTTTCCGACATCCTTTTCGTTATTTTCTGTTATTTCCCTGGATACCGGAAAAATATCGTTTACAATAACTTGCGGAAATCTTTCCCTGAAAAATCAGAAGAACAGATCCAAACCATTGCCAGGAAATTTTACAGGCACCTCGCCGACCTGTTTGCGGAAGTAGTAAAACTGAATCATATCGGCAAAAAAGAACATATAAAACGCTGTAAGCTTGAAAATCTCGAAGTGATTGAAAAACTATGGTCGGAAGGAAGGGATGCTATTGTGGTACTTGGCCATTATAATAACTGGGAATATCTTATTCATTTTCCGCTTTTTTGTAAACAAACCTGCATTTCT
Organism: uncultured Rikenella sp.; assembly: GCA_964541495.1. Taxonomy (GTDB): domain Bacteria; phylum Bacteroidota; class Bacteroidia; order Bacteroidales; family VadinHA17; genus LD21. The sequence goes on from CAZIRN010000035.1 coordinate 12,028, forward strand.
ATATATAAACCTCTTAAAAACAAATATTTCGACAGGTATCTGACAAAATTACGTTCGAAATACGGGATGGTACTTACTCCGATGTCACTTGTAGCACGCGAAATAATAAAGCGCCGGAACAATGGAGAAAGGATTCTTGTATCGTTTCTGGCAGACCAGACTCCGGCAAGGGCGGATATTCACTACCGCACAGCATTTCTCAATCAGGACACTCCCGTTTTTCTGGGGGCTGAAAAAATAGCGACAAAATATGATATGGCGGTTATCTTCTTCAACCATCAGAAAGTAAAACGCGGTTACTACAAAACAACTGTCGAACTTCTGCTGGAACATACATCAGGCCTTGATGAATATGCGATAACTGAAGCTCACATAAAGCGGCTCGAAGAGATAATCAGAGAAAAACCTGAATACTGGCTCTGGAGTCACCGCCGATGGAAATATTAAGATGAATAAAACCAATGTATAAAACTGCTGTAGTCATTTTGAATTATAACGGACTGGAATATCTGAAAAAATTCCTTGGCACAGTAATACAAAACTCAGTATACCAGGACACGATAATAGTTTTAGCCGATAACGGTTCGACAGACGGTTCTGCCGACTGGGCCGAAGCAAACCATACAGGGCTGAAAGTAATCAGATTCGATAAGAATCATGGCTTCGCAGGAGGCTATAACCTTGCTCTCGAACATATAGAGGCCGAATATTTTGTTCTGCTCAATTCCGATATCGAAGTTAGCGAAAACTGGCTTACCGCTATGGTTGATTTCATGGACAATAATCCGGATGTTGCCTCTGTTCAGCCTAAAATTCTCTCATGGCATAACAGGGAAATGTTCGAATATGCAGGAGCTTCCGGAGGATATATAGACAAGTATGGGTATGCCTTTTGCAGGGGAAGAATCTTCAACAAAATTGAAAAAGACAATGGTAAATATGATGATACTGCCGAAGTATTCTGGACAAGCGGAGCCTGTATGCTTATAAGAGCAAAAGCCTGGAAAGAGTGCGGCGGTTTCGATGAGGATTTCTTCGCTCACATGGAAGAGATAGACCTTTGCTGGAGATTGCACAACAAGGGATACAAGCTGTTTGTGATTCCATCCTGTGCTGTTTATCATATCGGAGGAGGAACATTAGCCTATAATTCACCCTTCAAAACATATCTCAACTTCCGGAATAATCTCTTTCTTCTTTATAAAAATCTTCCTGAAAAAAAATTCAAAAAGATACTTTTCATACGCAAAATCCTCGACATAATTGCAGCTCTGTTCTTTGTCTTTACTTTCAAAATACAACACACCGCGGCAGTTTTCAGAGCTCATGGCGATTATTACAAAAACACTCCGGTACTGAAGAAAAAGCGTGCCGTTAATCTTAAACTTACAGGAAATAAAAAAATAATAGGGAAAATCCTGAACAAAAGTCTTGTTTTTGAGTATTATATAAAAGGTGTCAAAACTTTTGACAGGCTTAAAAAATATTTCGAATAAATATGAATCAAAGGAAAATGGCTCTGTTTCTTATAATTGTGTTTCTGGTTTATTTTCTTGTTAACCTGTATCTTTTCCTGAAAGGCTTTCGCATTCTCTCATCAAGGAAAAATCTCAAGACGATTTATGTAATTTCTTTCGTCCTTTTTGCCTCTTCCTTTATCGCAGGAAAAATACTCGAAGTAAAACATTCTTCGGACTGTTCAGACTTTCTGAATTTAATAGGAGGCTTCTGGCTGGCCTTTATGCTCTATGGAAGCCTGATTTTTCTGCTTTCTGACATAACCTATCCGATTCTCAGAGCAACGGGTCTGCTTGCACAAAATAAAATATTCCTTTTCAGGAAATGGGCATACTATTCAACACTTCTAATTTCGTCAGTAACAATAATAGCAGGGTTTATCAATGCATTAAATCCTGTGGTGCGGCATTACGAAATAGAAATAAACAAAAATGCCGGCGATTTGAAGGAATTCAGGATTGCAGCCGTATCAGATATTCATCTTGGAAGTGTAATAGGTAAAAGAAATATCGAAAAGCTTTCAAAGATGCTTGTGGAAGTCAAACCCGATGCGGTTTTTCTTCTGGGAGATATCGTTGACGGTGAGATAGGACCTGTTATAAGGAACGATCTTTTGAAATATTTTGACTGCTCTGCATGCAGGGATAGTTTGCTTGCAATTACCGGCAATCATGAATTTATAGGAAATCCATCTGTATCTATCCCTTATATTGAAAATAAAGGAATTCGCATCCTTAAAGACGAAATGGTTGTTGTTCGTAACTATATTCAGGTAATAGGAAGGATTGACAGATTTGGTGCAAGTTATAGCAGTTATCACAGGGAACAGCTTGAAAAACTTATGGAAAAGACAGACCCTGGCAAGCCTGTAATAGTTCTTGATCATCAACCTCTCGAGCTTGCCGAAGCCGAAAAAGCAGGGGTGGATCTGCAGTTGTCAGGTCACACTCACAATGGCCAGTTATGGCCGCTGAATTATATAACCGGTCTGTTTTACGAGATAAGTAAAGGATATGGGAAAAAGGGAAATACTCACGTAATAGTTTCTTCCGGGTTTGGTTTGTGGGGTCCAATGGTAAGAACCGGTTCGAGGCCTGAAATTGTAGTTGTTGATATAAAATTTAACAGGAACTGATTATCCTTATCTTCAAATTTATCTTCAGAGAACATCATAAATTTTTTCCAGCATCATACCATG
>CAZIRN010000036.1:0-14611 GCA_964541495.1 uncultured Rikenella sp.
TTCAATATGAAATTAAATCCTTATTTTTACCTGTTACCTTTTTAGACTGGACTCAACTATTAATTGATTATTTTTTAAATCCTAAATATTTGGACTGTTTTAAGCTCTCAAAATAGCCAGGACAAAATTTGAAAAAACAAGTTAGGTCTAATTAAATCTGGGCATTATTATATTACCTCCAAATAAATAGAATACTTTAATATATAATTTACAGGCTGCCGCTTTGCGGCTCAAATTTCATATTGTGAATATTAGCTACTTTATTCTTTCTTTTACCACAGAGGACACGAACAGGCACGGAGAAATCCGTGTTAACCCGTGCCATCCGTGGTGAATTGAATTATTTCCGGATAGAACACGGATGACACGGATGTAACAGATTTTCACTAATCAGCGTAAATCTATAAAAAATCAACGTAATCCGCGAGCCATCGAAAATATATTAATCACTACATTTTTGGAATCTTTATCCCCCTCCTGTTTTCCGTACTGGGACAACCAGGTAACTCGAATAATTTTGTTAATAAATACCTATGTTCCCTATCAAGGCAACAACATCAATAGCTTCGTTTTGAAATGAAATTGAAAATTATTATATTAGAGTAATGAAAAAACAATTAAATATTTACAGAGATTTACGTCCCGAATTGTTCTGGGATGTTGATTTCATGAATCTTGATGCCGGGAAGCATAAACGACTTATCATCGAGCGGGTATTTATGCTCGGAACGTCAAAGGAGATAATGACGGTAGTTGATGCTTATGGTAAAGATATTATTATACATATTCTTACTAATCTCAATTATATTGACCCGAAAACTCTCAATTTCATATCGGTTTTATTTAATATCCCCTTAAAATCTTTTAAATGCTACAAAAGGAAACAATCCTACCCGTCACACTGGAGCTCATAAAATTGCTGCAGGATAAGGAGTATCTGAAAGGATTTAATCTGGTTGGCGGAACAGCTTTTGCATTATATCTAAAACATCGGAGGTCGGACGATATAGACCTTTTCTCGAATTTTGATTTCAATGTTTCTGAACTGATTGAACTGATTCAGCAGGATTTTCACCTGAAACTTTTTCATACTGCAGCCAATACAATAAAAGGAAGTATTGAAGGTACAAAAGTTGACTTTATCGCTCACAGGTATCCATGGTTAAAAGAAGCTGAAGAAATTGAAGGCATCAGGCTTGCATCACTACCTGATCTTATTGCAATGAAGATTAATGCAATTTCGACAAGCGGTCAAAGATCAAAGGATTTTATTGATATCTATTATGTTATAGAGGAAAGAAAGTATGATATCAGCGAGATGGTTAATTTTTTCCGTGATAAGTATAGTCAGGAAGGCGACATGCACATTATCAAGAGTTTAATCTATTTTGAAGATATTGACCTTTCTGACTGGCCGGTTCTGGTTAAAAATCCTGAACTTAACTGGGAAGAAGTGAAAAAGAGAATTAAGAAGGAAGTTTTGTTATATATGAAGAATGAATGGAGAAGAGGTAAAAGGTGAGAAGTGGTAAATAACATAATAAAAAGCCCGGAAAAACGGGGAATTTTCCGGGCCGTAAAGAGTCTCTGCCTGAATAATACCTCAAATAAATAAAATGAGGGGATGCACAGAAAAATGCAACAATATCTGACGCCTTAAATAATTATTACAGACGCAGAGGCCCTGGTCAACAGAAGAAATGCAGCGAGTTGTTTTTGAATGAGGAGGTTTCAGGATAATATTATTTATCGGGGTTTGTTCGATTTTTGTCATAACAACAGATTCAAATCATATTGTATTGCAATTTGATTATAAAAATAGTAAAAGAATTTTAAAATCAAATAGAAAAGTTAAAAATATTTAAAATATTTATAAGGAGTCCGAAAATAGTGGACTGAGACTTTTCATATTTGTCGTTGCAGAATAATTTTTGTTTTGCAGGCGGAAACTGAAAAGCCTTAAGAGAGTAGGTAAAAATTTAATATTTATCAATTATGAAAACTTTAACTATTGAACAAATGGACAGTACAAATGGTGGCGGAATTGGTAAATCCCTTGGTTGTGCTTTTGCCTCTATTGGATTGGCAACCGCTTTCGTAGGTCTGGTAACAGCCACAGGAGGACTTGCTTTGGCAGCTGGAGCTATAGGATTTTCTATTGCACCCGCCGCATGGGGTGTTGCATGCTTTCATAATAAAAATTAGTCACCCAATATGATTCCTGGAAATTAACATACTTATTTTATTTAAACTATTAAAATGAAACCGCTATTACAAAAAAATTTAATTAGTGTAGCTTTTGTTATAGTTCTGTTAGTTATTGGATTATCTATTGCTTCACTATTTATTTTTGAACTTACAAATAAAGAGCGATTAGCTTTTATTTTAATTGCAGTCTCATGTTTTTTTACGGCTCTTAGCTTATTTTTTGAAATTATAAAAAGAGCCAATGACAAGGAAAATTAAGTTTGTATTTTGAAAATAATAGTTAAACTTATTTTTTCGGGCCAACTATATCACTGAAGATGATATAAAATTGTAAGATTTAATCTATAGGTCGCGGCTACACAGCTTTAAATTATTCAAAGCTATAAACGCTGTTTTTCCCCGACTCCGCACGTGCGAGCTGTTTGTAAGGAGGGGTATAGTTCCCCCCGCCAGGGGAAAACATCAATAGCGTATCTCTATAACATTTTTTAAAATTTCCGAATACAATTCCGTGAATTCAGAATGAAGCCTTTACTATTCTGGCAATATTATCCGACCGGCCGAGGGTATAATAATGTATTCCGGGAACGCGATTTTTTATCAGATCCTTCGATTGCATGGTGGCCCATTCAATACCTGTCTCCCTTGCCTCCTCATCTGTCTTGCATTTTTTCAATGCCTTAACAAGCTCGTTTGGTATGTCAATGTGGAAAGTCTGTGGCAAAAGATTAATATCGTTCAGAGCTGAAATTGGCTTAAGGCCGGGGATAATAGGGACATCTATTCCGGCTTCCCTGCACTCGTCACGAAACCTGTAAAAATGTTCGTTATTGAAGAACATCTGTGTTACAACATAATTAGCCCCTGCATCCACTTTCATCTTCAAGTGTTCCATATCAACCTGTTTGTTCGGGGCTTCGAAATGTTTTTCCGGATAACCTGCCACGCCGATGCAGAATGACGATGGTTCGGCATTCTCGAGTGTGTCCTCGAGATATTTGCCTCTGTTCATATCGGCAATCTGCTTTACAAGCTCCCATGTGTGTGTATGTCCGTTCTTCTCGGGTATGAAAACCCTGCTACCCTTTTGCGGATCGCCCCTCAGTGCAAGAAGGTCGTTAATGCCCAGAAATCTCATTTCGATGAGAACATTTTCAGTCTCTTCTCTGGTAAAACCTCCGCATAAAATATGAGGGACAACAGTTATATTGTATTTATATTTCACAGCGGCTGCCAGGGCAACGGTGCCGGGCCTCAGTCGAACTACGCTCTTTTCGAGAAGACCGTCGGGCCTGTCTCTGTAAATAATTTCGTTACGATGAGTCGTGAAATTAATGTAAGCCGGCTGATACTCCATAAGCCTGTCAATGGTTTTGTATATGCGTTCTATACTGTGCCCTTTAAGGGGCGGGAGGAGTTCGAAAGTGAACAAAGGCCCTTTTGTATTTTTAATAAGTTCAATTACAGTCATCTGGAAAATAATATGTTTTGTGAAAGCCACATAGAAGCTTCCTTAATGCTTATGCCTTTTCTCTCAGCATAATCTTTCAACTGGTCTTCTCCTATTTTGCCCAGGTTAAAATAGGAGGCGGAGGGATGTGAAAAAATATAAGCACTTACCGATGATACCGGCACCATAGCATAGTTTTCAGTTAACGAAACTCCGATTTTATTTTCAGCATCCAACAGGTCAAAGATAGTTCTTTTTTCAGTATGGTCGGGACATGCCGGATAACCTGGTGCCGGACGAATACCTCTGAAGGCGTTTTTGAACAGCTCCTCAGGGGAAAGATTTTCTTCAGGAGAATATCCCCAGTATTCTTTTCTGATCTTTTCATGAATCATTTCTGCTGAGGCCTCTGCAATCCTGTTGGCCAGAATCCTTATCATGATATTTGAATAATCATTGTCGGCGTATTGTTCCATTTTTTGTTCATCAATCCATGCGGTTGTAACCATAGTTCCGATAAAATCTTCAACACCAGCATCTTCTGGTGCTATAAAATCGGCCAGACAAAGATTCGGCTGTCCCCCTTCATTACTTTCCTGATTTCTGAGAAATCTGAAAATGGCTTTTGTTTCTTTTTCCTCGTCAAAAGGGAAAACCTTCACGTCATCGCCCAATGAAGCGGCCGGAAACAGGCCGAATACGGCTTTGGCGGTTATTATGTTTTTATCAGTTATTTCGTGATAGTAACTGCGGGCATCATCGAAAAGTTTGCAGGCTTCTTCGCCTTTTTCAGGATCGTTCAGTATCGAAGGATATTTTCCAGTTAGTTTCCATGCATAGAAAAAGAAAGTCCAGTCAATATAACTAAATAATTCGTTGAGACTTAATTTCTCAAATAAATGTGTACCTGGTTTCAAAGGAACAGGAGGTTTATAATGTTTCCAGTCGGTTTTCAGTTTGTTTGCTCTTGCTTTTTCTACAGGCACAAGGTTTATATGTTTTTGTGCGGCTGAGTGTTTTTCTCTCAGCACGGCATATTTTTCTGCAACTGAAGCGGAATATTCGTTTTTCCGTTCATTGTCGAGCAAACCGGCTGCCACACCTGCAGCTTTGGAAGCATCTTTGACATGAACTACAGGGCTTTTATAAACAGGAGCTATTTTGACGGCAGTATGAACTTCTGAAGTAGTTGCGCCGCCGATAAGTAAAGGTACTTTAAGTCCGCGGCGTTCCATTTCCGATGCTACATGAACCATTTCTTCGAGCGAGGGTGTGATAAGGCCGCTGAGTCCGACAATATCAACATTTTCGAGAATCGCCGTATCAATTATTTTATCGGCAGGCACCATCACACCGATGTCTTTTACCTCATAATTGTTGCATGAAAGCACCACTCCGACGATATTCTTACCAATATCGTGAACGTCTCCTTTCACTGTTGCAAGGAGAATTTTACCGGCATTGTTTTTCCCGTTGCCTGAGTGTTCTCTCTCAATATATGGCGTCAGGCGGGCGACTGCCTTTTTCATCACTCTGGCGCTTTTTACAACCTGAGGAAGGAACATTTTACCCGAACTGAAAAGATTACCCACCTCGTTCATACCTTTCATCAACGGACCTTCTATAACTTCGATTGCTCCATTGAATAATTGTCGTGCTTCCTCAACGTCATTTTCAATAGATTCATCAATTCCTCTTATAAGGGCATGTCTGATTCTTTCCTCAACCGGCAGTTTCTTCCAGTCGTCCGTTTTGTCTTCTTTTTTATCTTTATCGGTCTGTTTTAATTGCTCTGCAAATTTAACAAGCCGTTCCGTTGCATCTTTTCTCCGGTTAAGCACAACATCTTCAGTAAGTTGAAGTAGTTCAGGGTCTATTTCGCTATAGATCTGTAGCATTCCTGCGTTGACAATAGCCATATCGAGGCCGGCTTTGATGGCATGGTAAAGGAATACCGAATGCATGGCCTCGCGCACTCTGTCGTTACCTCTGAAGGAAAAGGAGAGATTGCTTATGCCACCGCTTACTTTTGCATAAGGCAGGTTTTGTTTGATCCATTCTGTGGCTTTTATGAAATTAACAGCATAATTATTATGCTCTTCGATTCCTGTTGCAATAGCGAGAACATTCGGATCGAAGATTATATCTTCAGGAGGGAAGCCTGCTTTGTTTACGAGGATGTTATAGGATCTTTCGGCAACTTCAATTTTTCTTTCGAAAGTATCAGCCTGACCCTGTTCATCAAACAGCATAACAACGGCTGCAGCACCGTATTTTCTTATGAGGCGCGAACGTTTAATAAACATCTCTTCTCCCTCTTTAAGGCTTATGGAGTTGACAATAGATTTTCCCTGAATACATTTAAGAGCAGATTCTATTACGTTCCATTTGGAGGAATCTATCATCAAAGGTAGTTTTGCTATATCAGGTTCCGCCATCACCATATTCACAAATTTTACCATGGCCTTTTCGGAATCAAGCATTGCCTCGTCCATACAGATGTCGAGAATCTGTGCACCGCCTTCTACCTGGTTTCTTGCCACGGCAAGTGCCTCGGCATAGTTTTCTTCGCGTATGAGTCTGGCAAATTTCATAGAACCTGATACATTGGTTCGTTCGCCTATATTGACAAAGTTCGTTTCAGGTGTTATTACAAGCGGTTCGAGTCCGCTTAATCGCGTATACCTTTTCAGTTCAGGTTTAGGTCGCGGCTTTCCCTCTCTTGCGGCTTGAGCGATTTCTCTTATATGAGATGGAGTTGTGCCGCAGCATCCACCCACTATATTTACCCATCCATTTTTTATATATTCTTTGATTACCGATGCCATGAAAGACGGCGATTGTTCGTATTCGCCAAACTGATTTGGCAGTCCTGCGTTTGGGTGAGCTGAAACATAGAATGGGCTTTTTGCTGCCAGTTCTTCAATAAACGGCAAAAGTTGTTCTGCTCCCAGAGCGCAGTTAAGTCCTGTGCTGAAGAGCGGGAAGTGTGAAACGGAAATAAGAAAAGCTTCGAGCGTCTGCCCTGTAAGTGTACGACCGCTGGCATCTGTTATTGTACCGGAAACCATAACAGGCAGTTTCAATCCTTTTTCTTCGAATAAAGTATCCAGAGCAAACAATGCGGCTTTGCAGTTAAGAGCATCGAAAACCGTTTCGATGATTATCATATCGGCGCCGCCGTCCACAAGTCCGCGTGCCTGTTCACAATATGCCTCAACCAGTTCATCAAAGGTTACTGAACGTGCACCTGGGTCGTTTACATCGGCCGACATCGAGGCGGTTTTGTTTGTAGGGCCCATAGAACCGGCTATAAAATGATTGTGAGTGCTGGTTTTCATTTCGAATTCAGCTATAGCCTCAGCGGCAATTGTTGCTGCCCGTCGGTTAATTTCATATACAAAGTCTTGGGTACCGTAATCGGCCATTGAAATGGCATTTGCATTGAAGCTGTTCGTGGTTATGATATCAGCTCCTGCTTCGAGGTATTGGGTGTGGATGGCTTTTATCACATCAGGCTGTGTAAGTACGAGGATATCGTTGTTTCCTTTCAGCGGGAAAGGGTGATTTCTAAAGCGAACGTCTCTGAAATCCTCTTCAGAAAGTCGTTGCTTTTGTATCATAGTCCCCATTGCCCCGTCGAGTACCAGTATCCTTTCTTTTATGATATCTTCAGGATTTTTTTTCACCTTTTAAATTTTAGATTATAAAACATTACTTCTATAATCGGTGTTTATATCTTTTCGGCCGGTATTTATGATAAAAACATCCATATTAAAAAGTTGTTCTCTGAGTTCATATAGTCTTTTGAGATTTACCAAACCTATAACATAGTTCCAGGTTTTGCTCCTGAAATGTTCTGAAATTTCCTCGAAATTGAAGAGGTCTTTATCTTTTTCGTCTTTATATCGCAGGTAAATCTCTATCCTGTAGTCTCTTGTATAATTTGTTACATTGCCTTGCCGGTATTTTTTGTACTCGTATTTATATCCGTAGGAATTTGCCGAGATATCTGACAGTACCGCGCTGCCTGTTGCATGTCCTCCTGCACCCTTACCGCAAAAAAACTGTTTATCGGCAAATGCAGCTTCGGTTATCACACCGTTATATTCGTTGTCAACATTATAGAGATATTTTTCAGGCGAGATAAATCTCGGAAGTACGAAACTGGTAATGGTATTATTGTTCGTTTTGCCGACATAAGGCACGAGTTTTATTTTGAATCCTTTTTCTTTGGCATAGCGGATGTCGAATCTCGAAATATTACGAATACCGTAATGGAACACTTCGTCGGGGTCGAGAAAAAGGCCATAGGCGTGGCCTGTGATAATGCACAGTTTGAATTTTGCATCCCATCCGTCAATATCGAGTGTGGGGTCTGCTTCGGCGAAACCAAGCTGGATTGCTTCATTCAAGGCATGTGAGAAAGGAATGTTCTCGTTATACATCTTTGTAAGAATATAGTTTGTGGAGCCATTCAATATACCCCTTAAGGAATGCAGCAGTTCGTTGTCGTAGTATTCTTCGAGGTTTCTGATGATAGGTATGCTGGCTCCTGCAGATGCTTCGTACAGGAACGAAACATTGTATTTTTCCTGCATTTCTACAAGTTCCTTGAAATGTTTTGCAATCATTGTCTTATTGGCGGATACGACATTTTTCCCGCGTTGCATTGCTTCCTTTACAATTTCATAAGCGGCATCCGGATCGTTAATAAGTTCAACAACTAGATTGATTGAATCGTCACTAAGGATATCATACTTGTTGAAAGTGAAGTTTTCCATAGGGATTCTTCTCTTTTTTGTAGGATCTTTTACGCAAATTCTTACTATATCGGCTTTGAACCCGCAACTGCTATTCAGTACGTCGTGAAGACCCTGGCCTACCACTCCGTAGCCGAAAAGTCCTATTCTTAATTTTTGGCGTGTTGTCATAATGTATCAGGAAATAGATTTATCAAATAATTTTTTTCAGTATTTCTGTAACTTTTTCAGTTTCAATCAAAAAGCCATCATGTCCGTAGAATGAGTCTATTTCTTCGTAAACTCCATCGGGGACATTTTCGGCAACAAATTTCTGTTCTTCGACAGGAAATAAAATATCCGATTTAATTCCAAGGCAAAGAGTTCTGGATTTTATTCCGGAGAGAGCATTTTTCACTCCGCCGCGTCCACGTCCTACATTGTGGCTGTCGGAGAGCTGAGTCAGTCTGTAATACGACCAGACATTGAACCGTTTTACAAGCTTGTCACCCTGATAATTCTGATAAGATGATGCCCTGAATGAGTCAACTTTTTCGTCATCGTTCTCATACTGGGTTGTATTATATGCATAAGGTGTGCGGTAGCTGAGAAGGGCAATAGATCTGGCGGCCCGCAGTCCTTTCTTCCCTCCTTCAGGGTCTCCATTGTAAAAGGTAGGATCGGCTTCGATTGCAAGTCTCTGTGATTGATTAAATGCTATTGCCCATGGCGATTGCTTTGCGCTCGAGGCAATAAAAACCAGATTTCTGATCAGGTCAGGGAACATAATAGAATACTCTATTGCCTGATAGCCTCCAATGCTGGAACCTATTATTGTATTGATTTTGTTGATTCCAAGATGGTTTCTGAGAATTTCATGCACATTTACGAGGTCTCTTACGGTTATCATAGGGAAATCGTTTAACCAGGGTTTACCTGTATCGGGGTTGATAGAGAGAGGGCCTGTTGTGCCGTAACATGATCCAAGAATATTTGCGCATACCACAAAATATTTCGAAGTGTCGAAAGCAAGCCCTTCGCCCACCATGCCCGGCCACCATGCATTAACATCGGAATTAGCCGTGAGGGCATGACATACCCATATCACATTATCGCCTTTTTCGTTAAGGCTTCCCCAGGTGTCGAAAGCAATATCGAGTTCCCTGAAATGGAACCCTGATTCAGTAATAAATCCGTTGGTATGCTTCAATATATTCATGAAACTGTTTTTCTTATTGCCTGATCGAAGTCATCAATTATATCGTCAATATGCTCCAGGCCAACCGATACTCTGAAGAGCGCAGGTTCGATTCCTGCGGCTATCTGTTCTTCTTCCGGAACCTGACGGTGGGTTGTTACAGAAGGTTGTATGATGAGTGTCTTTGCATCTCCTACATTGGCAAGATGACTTACAATATTCAGGTGTTCAACAAGTTTTGAAGCTTTTTTGCTGTCTGTTTTAAGTGTGAAGCCGAGCACCGCGCCTGCTCCTTTAGGGAGATATTTTTTTGCAAGACCATAATATGGGCTGCTTTCAAGTCCGGGATAATTGACTTTTTCGACTTTCGGATTTGTTTCGAGCCATTTTGCAAGCGCCAGCGTGTTTTGTACATGCCTTTCCATCCTTAGAGAAAGGGTTTCGAGGCCTTGCAGTAAGAGGAATGAGTTGAACGGGCTGATAGAGGGGCCGAGGTCCCTGAGCCCTTCCACTCTGGCTTTGACAATAAAAGCTATATTCCCATAAGATGATTCGGGTGAGAATTCTTTTCCGAAAACAAGGCCGTGATAACCTTCGGACGGTTCAGTGAAAGCCGGATACTTTCCGTTGTTCCAGTTGAAGTTGCCACCGTCAACGATTACGCCTCCAAGGCTTGTGCCATGGCCGCAAATCCATTTTGTTGCCGATTCCGTGATAATATTTGCACCATAATCGAAAGGTCTGAAAAGATAACCGCAGGCTCCGAAAGTATTGTCAACAACAAGGACGATATCGTGTTTCCTTGTAATGGCCGACAATGTTTCGAAATCAGGTATGTTGAAACCCGGGTTGCCGATAGTTTCGACATATATTGCCCTTGTTTTTTCGTCAATAAGTTCCTCGAACGACTCAGGTTCGAGGTCGTGTGTCAATCTAGCTTCAATACCGAAAGAAGGAAGTGTAACTTTGAACTGATTATATGTTCCTCCATAGAGGTAAGGTGAGCTGACAATATTTTCGCCTCTCCTCAGGATTGTAGTGAGAGCCAGAAACTGTGCGGCATGACCTGATGAGACGGCGAGAGAGGCAATACCGCCTTCGAGAGCCGCCACTCTTTTTTCGAAAACTTCAGTGGTTGGATTATTCATCCTTACGTAAGTATAACCGAACTCTTTTAAGTCAAATAAATCGGCGGCATGAGCAGCATTCCGGAATACATAGGAGGTTGTCTGATAGATAGGCACCGCTCTCGACAGGGTATCATTATCGGGTTTATGCCCTGCATGTATCTGTAATGTTTCAAATTTTAAATCTTTCCGGTTCATATAATTTATTTAATATTTATATAGTATAACAAAAGGATATAGCTATTGTACTGATCCGAATATCAGGAGATCCTGTTTAAATAAGTATAGTGAAATAACAGAAAGGATCTCTACCTGCGCATGCACATAGGCATGAGAGGCATGGTGAAATTTTTGTCGGTAAGATGAATTGAATTCATAGTTTCTGTGTTTATTTTATCATCTCCCGGATTTCCCGGGATTAGGTATTGGCACCATTATCCGCCGGTTGGCGGATGGGTTGCCAGGGTTTCACAGAGCCTAATCTCTCCACCCTTCTTAATAAAATCAAACACCCTTTATAAGGAAAGAATATTTGATTAGTGGCTGCAAAAGTAAAAAACATTTTTTAAAGTACAAAATATAAAATTCTTATTTCAAAATATTCATACTTTTGCCTTGTTAATTTCCCGACGATGCAAAATAATCTTCAGATTTTCAACAGTCTTACACGCCGGAAAGAAGAGTTTGTTCCTCTTAATCCTCCCTTTGTCGGTCTTTATGTTTGTGGCCCGACAGTGTACAGCGATGCACATCTTGGTCATGCAAGGCCTGCAATAGTGTTCGATTTGCTTTATAGGTATCTTTTACATCTCGGTTATAAGGTGAGATATGTAAGGAATATTACAGATGTAGGGCATCTCCAGGACGAAGAAGCTGATGAGGGGGAGGATAAGATTTTGAAAAAGGCAAGGCAGGAACAACTTGAGCCTATGGAAGTTGTGCAGAAGTACATGAACAATTTTCACAAAAACATGAACCTCCTCAACACTCTTCCGCCTTCGATAGAGCCACGTGCAACAGGCCATATAATTGAACAGCAGGAATTTATAAAGAAATTGCTACAGTCGGGTTATGCTTATGAATCGAACGGCTCGGTTTACTTTGATGTGATGAAATACAGCACCGTATATAATTACGGGAAACTCTCTGGGCGTGTTCTGGATGAGCTTCAGCAGGATACAAGGGCAACTGAAGGCAAGGAAGACAAGAAATCTCCTTTCGATTTTGCTTTATGGAAAAAAGCAGGGCCTGGTCATCTGATGAAATGGCCTTCACCCTGGGGCGAAGGATTTCCGGGATGGCATCTCGAGTGTTCAGTAATGAGTGTAAAATATCTTGGAGAAGTATTCGATATTCATGGCGGAGGCATGGACCTGATGTTCCCGCATCATGAGTGCGAGATTGCTCAGTCAGTTGCCGTCTTTGGCAGAGATTCTGTCCGTTACTGGATGCATAACAACATGATAACTATCAACGGACAGAAAATGGCTAGATCGCTTGGCAACTTCATTACTCTCGACGAGATATTCAGTGGTAATCATAAACTGCTCGGGCAGGCTTACAGTCCTATGACAGTAAGATTTTTTATTCTTCAGGCTCATTACAGAAGCACAATGGATTTTTCGAACGAAGCCCTGCATGCAGCAGAGAAGGGTTTAAACCGGCTTATGAAAGCTTACAGAACACTTCAAACGATTAAGCCTGCAAATGAATCATCGGTTAACATTGATTCACTTAAAGTTTCCTGCTACGATGCTATGAATGACGATCTTAATAGCCCTGTGCTGCTCTCACATCTTTTCGAGGCAGTAAGGATAATAAATTCTGCAAATGAAGGGACAGAATGGCTAAGTGCCTCTGATATCGAAAAAATGAAAGAACTCTTCAAAATGTTTGTCTTCGACATACTCGGATTGTATGATGAATCCACGGAGGAGAAAGGGAGGGAAATTACGGGAAGTCTTATTAATTTAATACTTGAAATAAGACAGGAAGCGAAAAACAGGAAGGATTTTGCCACATCCGACAGGATCAGGGCGGAACTCAGAAAGATGGGGATAATCGTAAAAGACCTGAAAGATAGAGTGGAGTGGGAGATGGAGTAAATGATTTTTCCCTCCAGGGAGGGGAATATTAGGAATAATGTTTGAAAATCGTCTTATATATCATTCAACATCTGTGGTTGTCGGCTCGATCCCTCTCGGTGGTGATTACCCTATTCGCATTCAGACGATGACCAATACCGACACACTCGATACAAAATCTTCTGTTGCACAATGTATCAGGATAGCGGAAGCCGGTGCCGATTATGTAAGGCTTACGGCACAGGGAGTAAAAGAGGCAAAAAACCTTGCAAACATTAAAAGGGAGCTACGCAAAGCAGGCTTCGATATACCGCTTATTGCAGATATTCATTTCAACCCCGCTGCAGCCGAAGCCGCTGCTGCAATAGTAGAAAAAGTAAGAATCAATCCGGGGAACTATGCCGACAAAAGGAATATTATCAAAGCTGGGCTTTCCGATAAAGAATATAATGATGAACTGGAGCGTATCCATCGCCGTCTTCTGCCGCTTATAAATATCTGCCATAATAATGGAACGGCAATCAGAATAGGCGTAAATCACGGTTCTCTTTCTGGCAGGATACTCGACCGTTATGGCAACACACCGGAAGGGATGGCAATGTCGGCAATGGAGTTCATAAGGATTTTCAGAGTCGAGAATTTCAACAAACTTGTAATTTCGATGAAATCTTCCGACCTGAAAATAATGATAGAAGCCACCAGGATGCTGATTAGATATATGACTGAAGAAGGGATGGCATATCCTTTGCATCTTGGAGTGACCGAAGCCGGAGAGGGCGAGGATGGGATAGTAAGGTCTGCCGCAGGAATAGGTGCATTACTTGCAGAAGGCATCGGAGATACTATAAGAGTTTCACTGACAGGTGATCCCGAAAAGGAAATACCCGTTGCAAAAAAAATTGCCGGCCTGTACCCGCGGGGAAGTATAACTCAGGTAAAGCCGTTTTTTAAATGCACTGGAGAACATCCCGTACCTTTTAAAAAAATTCAGGCTCCTCTGGTTGTTGCAGTAACAAAAAACAACCAATTATTAGATAATGAGACGTTAAAAGATGCTGGTTACGATGTGGACGATTCTTCCGGCTTAGTATCCAGGACAGACCTTTCTGCCGACCTGATTATTGCTTCACATTGTCCTGAGATTATTCCTGAATCTGTTTTTCTCGCCGTGCCTCATAATATATGGCTACAAAACAAAGAGAGAAAGAATATTTTTCCGGTGTTCTCACCCGAAGGCTGGAGTGATGCAGTTGAAAAATCGAATATACTGAATGTCATTGTTGTTTATCCTCATTCCGATATTTCGTTTCTTAAGAATGTCGGTTTTTCGAAAATACTATTGATTTTTTCATGGGATGCCGCTAAAGATATATTTGCTCCTTATAAACTTTTCCGGTCGCTTGAAAACAGTAATCTGAATTTCAATATCGTGCTTAATCCTGAATTTGAAGAATCGGATATTGAAGAACTTCAGATAAAATCGGCTGCCATTCTGGGAGGTTATCTGGCCGACCGGCAGGTGAGCGGTATTTCTATATCCAACAAAGGTAATATAGCTTTCAGGGATATTAATTCTCTTTGTTTTTCGATATTGCAATGCACCGGTTCGAGGATAACAAGAACGGTTTATATTTCATGCCCCACATGCGGAAGGACAAAATTTAGTCTGCATGAAGCGGTGAGAAAGGTTAAAGAGAAGACTTCGCATTTCAAAGGTTTGAAGATTGCCGTTATGGGTTGTATTGTAAACGGACCTGGTGAAATGGCTGATGCCGACTGGGGCTATGTGGGAGCAGGGCCGG
>CAZIRN010000037.1:0-10059 GCA_964541495.1 uncultured Rikenella sp.
AATCCGGCAGATTATAAAGCCAAGAATGATACCTGCAATAGTACCGATTATTGAAATAAGCCAGCCTTCAAGAAGAAATATTTTCTTTATAAGAATGTCGTCGGCGCCAAGGCTTCTCAATATATTTATATCTTTTTTCTTTTCGATTATGAGCATAGTGAGAGAACCTATTATATTAAACGATGCAATTATCAGAATAAGTGTGAGAATAACAAAAATTGCAAGTCTTTCGGATTTCATAACTTTATAGAAAATCTCTTTTTGTTCGAAACGATTTTTTACATCGAATTTATCTCCTGCTATTTCTTTGACTGCATTTTGAATTTCAGCAATATTATACCCCGGGTCGGTGCGTATATCAATAGCACTTACTTCCGTCCTATATTCAAGAAGTTCACGGGCAAAATCTATCGGAACGAAAAGGTATTTTGAATCGAATTCCTGGTCTATCTGAAATATTCCTGACGGGAAAATGAATTTATCAATGAATGCATTTTCCGGATCAATATTGATGCCGGCCGTTCTCCGAGGCACATAAATATGGATAGGGGTTATAAAATTGATGTTCAGTCCGAGATAATTCGCCACACCAGAACCAACTACAGCCTGAGGCCTTCCACCCTGACTCGTCAATTTGAACTCACCGTCGGTAATTGTGCTTTCAACCAAAGCTACTTTTGGATAGTTTTCATCCACTCCTCTTATTTTGGCAATATATTGCCGTTCATCGTATTCGAGTAGTGAATTTTCTTCGAGAGTAAGTGAGTATGCTGAAATACCGGGTACTGAACCGAGGCGTGAAAGCATTGTGGAATCTGGAGTGAAAGTTTTACCCTCCACGACCGTTATTCTGAGGTCGGGGTCAAATACGTTGAAAATACTGTTTATGAGGTCTTCAAGTCCGTTGAATACTGAAAGAATAATTATCAGAGCCATGGTACCAACTGTAACTCCGGCAACTGATACGGCGGATATAATGTTGATTGCTTTTCTCGATTTCTTTGCAAACAAGTATCTGGTTGATATGTAAAGCGGAAAGTTCACAGTTATTTAATAGTTATTTATATGCCGTTATGAGTAAGCCTGTTCCGGAATTATGACTTATACAGATATCAAATGTATTAAGTATCAATGCAATGGGAAGAACAGGAATATAATAAAAAGGCAGAAGAATGAAAAATAACCTTGACTTTTCAATCAGCCCGGCGGGAAATCTCACTGAGATAAGCCACGACAGGTGACCTGGCAGGCCGTAAGTATATTTTATCACGAGGTTCCGGAAGCCTGCTTCACTTAGTTTTTCGGATATTTCATCTGTTCCATATCCAGCTCTCACGTGTTCGCTGACGAATGAAGCAGCATCTGTTTTCTCTTTTATTGAATTATTTGTTTTCGATGGTGTAGTAATAAGGAGAATCCCGGCCGGCTTCAGGGCAGACCAGAAGTTTTTAAAAACCTGCAGGTCGTTTTCTATATGTTCTATCACATCTACTGAAATTATGAGGTCATAAGCTTCTTTTTCATTCAGTGCTGTAAGGTCTCCGGTTTCGAAATGAACCCTTTCGCCCATTCCTTCGGAGGAAAAGAATTTGTTGCAGTCGTCAGCCTGTTGTTTTATTATGTCTGTTCCTTTTATTTTCCATCCTTTGTTCTTTTTTGCCATGTACCATGAGTGCTGCCCGAGGCCTGAACCTGCATCGAGAACCGATGCATCTTCCGGGAGAGTTTTTCGAATACTCCGGAGAGCTTTATGCAAATGCCACGACCTTAGGAAGAGCAGGTTAAGGCCGAAATAGAAAAATTTCCTTAAAACTCCTGATTTTCTCAGATATCTGCCTGCCTGTTCTTTGATAGGTTCAAATTGCATCTTATTTCTGATTCAGCAGGTTTTCTATATTTTCGATATAATCAAGGCTGTCGTCAATAAAATAGGCAATTTCAGGTATAATGCGAAGCTGTGTTCTTACTTTCTGTCCGAGTTCGAAACGGATTTTGCCTGCATGGTCTTTCACAGAATCCAGAACACTGTTTTTGTCGGAGGAAGGGTATATGCTCAGGAAAACCTTTGCAAGCGAAAGGTCAGGACTCATTCTTACAACGGTTACCGATATGATTTTACCCGGAGCAAATTCATTGGCCTTTCTCTGAAAAATAACTGCAAGTTCTTTCTGGATGAGCCTCGATACTTTTTTCTGTCTGGTTGATTCCATTTTTTCACCGTTTAGGCATCCAAAGTTACAAATACTTATGAAACAGCCTGCAGGCATTGAAGCAAAAATGTCACATGGATTCCCCGGCTTGATTAATGACAAAAAAGATTAATTTTGCGTTTTTGTTTCAAGAGACGCTTTTATGGAAACAGTTGTCAGTGGAATCAGATCGACCGGTAATCTGCATCTCGGAAATTATTTCGGAGCGTTGAGAAATTTTGTAAAGATGCAGTATGAAAGCAGGTGTTTTTTCTTTATAGCCGATTACCATTCTCTGACTACTCATCCAAAACCTGATGACATTCATGGCAATATCAGACAGATTCTTTCCGAGTTTCTGGCATGCGGGATTGATCCGGAGGCGGCAACAGTTTTTATACAAAGTGATATTCCGGAAGTACCTGAGCTTTACTTATTGCTTAACATGAATGCTTATGTCGGAGAACTTCAGAGAACGACATCGTTCAAGGAAAAAATACGCAAACAGCCCGATAATATCAATGCAGGTTTGCTTACTTATCCGGTGCTTATGGCTGCCGATATTATAATACATAAGGCCGATAAAGTGCCGGTGGGCAAGGATCAGGAGCAGCATCTGGAGATGACAAGACGCTTTGCAAGGCGGTTCAACACCATGTACGGAGTTGATTATTTCCCTGAGCCGGAGGCTTATAATTTCGGAAAGAAACTCATAAAAATACCCGGGCTCGACGGAAGCGGAAAGATGGGTAAGAGTGAAGGCAATGGAATTTTTCTCGACGATTCGCCCGAAGAGATAAGGAAAAAGGTTATGAAAGCCGTCACCGATACAGGCCCCACCGAACCAAATCAGAAAATGCCGGTTCCGGTAAAAAATCTTTTCACAATAATGAGTGCGGTTTCGGAACCTTCTACTGTGAAACATTTCAAAGAGCAATACGCAAACTGTACGATAAGATATGGTGAGATGAAGAAACAGCTTGCCGAAGATATTATTAAGCTTCTCAGCCCGATAAGAGAGAAGATTATAGAGATTTCGTCCGACAACAAATATCTGGCAAAAGTTGTGAATGAAGGGGCGGAGAAGGCAAGGGCGAGCGCTTCGGCAACCCTAAGGGACGTTAAAGAAATAATCGGCTACAGGAAATTTGAATAATAAAATTAACTCCATGTAGTTTTTGGTGTTATTAAGTCTAAGTGCTGTTTCTGACGGAATTCTTTTTTACCTTAATCATTTAAGAAATTCTGTTTTTTGGGATGCTAATAATTGTTAATAGACTGATCTTTTTTTGAGGTAACTTCAAATTTTATAAAGAGGGATATATAAAGTGTAATATTTACACTTATTGTTTATTATACTGCAAAACGATATTCCTGATTTAAATAATTTCATTCATCAACTTTTTATAATACCAAACTGTGTTTTAAAACATTTATCATATTTGTAAACTTCCGGTCTAAAAAAGAGGAGTACTAATAGTAAATACATTTTTAAAAATTCGTTTTGCATAAATATAATCCCTAAGGGTGTGGAATTTCAAAGGAATTTATTAATTTAGTTTGATTTTGTTTTTTCATCAAATGAAATTTCGGGGCTCAATTATATTATGTCTCTTATTATTGTTTCAAGTTAATTTTTCAGGTGCTCAGACTATTGTTAGAGCTGAATATTTTATTAACCTTTTGAGAAATGGAAAATATCAGAACATTCAGTCAAAAGCCCGTAAAATTGATTCGGTCAATTACAGAGATTTGAAGGGTCGAACACCATTGATGTACGCATCGGCGGCCGGACTGACAAAAGTTTGTAAGATTCTTATAGATAAGGGAGCATCTGTTAATATTCAGGCTGAAGACGGTTCATCACCTCTTATGTTTGCTACATATTACGGAAGGGCTGAAACAGCGGAATTTCTGCTTGAAAAAGGAGCTTTGCCCGACCTTAAGGCAGGAAACGGCTACACATCATTAATGGTTGCAGCTCAGAATGGTTATATGGATATAGCAGAATTACTGTTAAAAAGAGGAGCAAAGGTAAATATCAGTGCTGACGACGGCTTTATAGCATTAATGGCTGCTTCACAATATGGGAACCTCGAGATTGTTAAACTTCTGCTTGATAATGGTGCTGATCCTGATTCACAAAATGCTGAAGGATATACTGCTCTGATATTTGCTGCAGGAAACGGGTATCCAGAAGTAGTAAATCTTCTTGTGGAAAAGGGATCAGATATAAATAAGCAATGTGTTGACGGGAAATCAGCTATTTTTGCAGCTTCATTAGGAGGATATGTTGATATTGTGAAGATCCTGATTGACAAAGGAGCCGATATCTGTATGCAATGTGAAGATGGCTCCACTCCGTTGTTCATAGCCTCTCTTTATGGATTTACTGATATTGCGAAAATGCTTACCGAAAGGGAAGTTGCAGAAGGCAGGCAGTGTAGCGATGAAACAATGGCTTTGATGATTACAGCAAGAGATGAAATGAGCGAGATGGTAAAATCGGTTCTGATGAAAAGAGCAAAAGAGGGCGTAAAAGAAGGGAACGGCGTTTCAGCCATTGTACTGTCGTCGAAAGACGGAGAATCGGAAGTCGTTGATTTCCATACTAATAAGAAAGTAAATCCTGAACTGCAAAAAAATTCATATCCTGTAACAACTCTAATGAGAGCTTCACGTGGAGGGCATGTTGAAATTATCAAAATGCTTCTTGATAAGAATATTAAATATAATTTTCAGCCCCCTGAAAAATATACTTCCCTTATGGTGGCTTCGCTGAATAGCCATGCAGATATTGTCAATATCCTGCTTTCCAAATCTGTAAATATAGACTATCAGCTTTCCGATGGAACCACTGCTCTGATATTTGCCGCTCAGAATGGGAATACCGATATAATAAAACTGTTGCTTGAACATGGAGCAATACCGGATATCCGGACAAAAGACGGTGCAAGCGCATTAATATGGGCTGCACAAAAAGACCGGACTGATGCAGTAAGACTGCTACTGGGAAAAGGAGCTGATATTAATCTTCAGAAAAATGACGGTGCCACGGCTCTTATCATTGCCTCCCAAGCCGGTAATTCTGAAATTACAAGGCTTCTTCTTGAAAAAGGTGCGGAAACAGATTTAAGAAAAAATGACGGTTCAACTGCCCTGATGCTTGCCTCAGGCAAGGGCTTTAATGATATTATAACACTTCTTCTTGATAAAGGAGCAAATCCGGATTTGAAAAATATTAGAGGAGAAACAACCCTTATCATAGCAACCCAAAATGGACAAGTCGAAACTTCACGGATTCTTCTCGAAAGGAATGCCAATCCCGATTTACAGACCAATGAAGGAATTTCGGCATTGATAATTGCAACGATCAAAGGAGATAACGATATTGTAAGGCTCCTCCTTGAAAACGGTGCACAGCCCAACCTGATGTCGCTTAACGGTTTTACTGCATTGATGCATGCTTCAATAAATGGAAAAACTGAAACAGCAAACCTTTTACTCGAAAATGGTGCAAAAACAGATATTAAAACGCCCGAAGGATATACGGCATTGATGATGGCATCCCTGAACGGCCATGCAGATATTGTTCAGCTTTTAACAAGCTACAACGCGAACCCAAACATCCAGACACCCGACGGTAAAACAGCCCTGATGCTTGCTTCTCAAAACGGACATATTGATACAGTAGAGGTTTTGCTGAAAAACGGCGCAAAACCTGAATTGAAAAACAACGACGGAAAAACCGCATTCGACCTTACTGAGTCTTTCGTAATAAAGAATCTGCTTACAAAATATATGAAGCAGTAAAAAGAAAGAGCTTTTAATAACACATTTACTGATTTCTTCAAAAAATTCACGCTTTTGCCCGCTTTAAATAATAAACTAATCAGTAATGAAAGTGGATTAAAGTGCTGCATCCTATTTTCCCGGCATTATGCAAAATGAAGAAAAATTTTGCTGTAAGAGAATCATTTAGTACCTGTCGAGCCAGCGGTAGCGCCTCGAACTATCACCGAACCTCAGGGCAATAGTCAGCTCATGTGAACCATAGGTAAGCCTCTGTATCTCCTGGAATGAAAAATCGAATGCGTATCCTATCCAGAGATTCTGATATTTTACTCCTATGTTTGTAATTAACACGCCGCATGTCCGGTATGCGATGCCGGCCCATAGCGACTGGTTATATATGTATGTAACGCCTATATCCAACTGGGGCTCCAATTGCCCCGACATCTTTATCAATACCGAGGGCTCGAGCTCATGATACCTCATATCGGTAAATGTATATGAACCGAAAATATAATAGTGGCGTTTCATTTCCAGTTTTTTATATGCCTCGCTCCCCAGTTTTGCCGCTGCGCCGAAAAGCTGATCGGCTGAAAAACCGAAAGTATATCGTGGATTGAGTAAATGCAGACCAAATGCGGCATCTGGTATGAACACGCCTTTCCGCAAATCGTTATTGAGCCATGGCTCATCGGAATCTTCAAAATTCAAATCTCTTTCATCAATCTTGTATTGATATCCGGTCATGGCAAGTCCCATTGAAAGCTGTGTCTCCTGTCGCAGCCATGTATGGTATGCATAAGATATCTGAAAACCCGTTCTCCTTACCAGACCGTTTTTATCGCTGAATATGAAGCCTCCCATACCTACTTTACCGTCAGATTTTGGTCTGAAGACCTGCCGCCTCGGACTGACCTGTTTGAGAATATAACTTCTTTTCAGAAACCTTGTCTGCCAGCTTAACGAATACGTTCTTGGCGCTCCTGAGTAGCCAACCCATTGCTCACGTGCAGTTAAATTAAAGCTTGTATATCCGTCACTTCCTGCCACAGAGGGATTAATTAGAAACTTATTATACAGATATTGACTGTAAAGTGGCAACTGCTGGGCATTTGCAAAACTCATCCCTGCGATTGCAATAACCAATATGGCAGTTATCTTCTTCAAAACAGTATAAAATTAATCATTATCTCACAATTGTCACATTACCAATAATCGGCTTTGTACCATTATGAAGATCTATAATATAATGGTAAGAATCAATCGGCAGCAATACTCCTTTCCTTCTGCCGTCCCACGGTTGGGAGTATCCTTTCTCAGATCTCCATAAAAGCTCTCCCCACCTGTTGAATATTTTGATTTCAATCTGTGGGTACAGATGTATCATTCCTATATTCCATACATCATTGATATTATCCCCATTTGGCGAGAAGGCATTCGGAATAATAAGGCACGATTCATTAAGAGGCTCTATATCTATTGAATCTGATACTGAACAACCGTTTGCATCGGTAACTCTTATTCTGTACCTTCCTTTAGTAAGACCTGTGATAATCTGACCTGTCGAATTGTCTGCCCATCTGAAAGTATAACCTCCACCGGCAATACCACCCGTTATGTTAACACTTATCTCACCATCGTGGCTGTCGGGACAAAATGCCTGAGTGACATTGAAATCTATTTTGATTGAGTCAGGCGCAGTAAGAGAAATTTCAGAATCGGCATGACATCCGTTTTGATCTATTACAATAACCCTGTATGTGCCTGCCGGAAGTCCTGAACGTGATTTGCCCATAAATCCATCGGGCCACATATAACTGGCAACTCCTGCACTATTCACTGCTTCGATATTAATGGAGCCGGTACTCTCACCTGCGCAGTTGATATTATAATTGCCGTCGTTGCTCTGTGAAAGAGTTATATTCATTCCAAGCGTACCGGGTTCTGTAAGGTTAAATATTTCAATTGCGGTACAGGAATTTATATCGGTAATTACAAGCCTGTACTGACCTGCCCTAAGTTCAGAGATATTTTGTGATGATGAGGTAAATCCGTCAGGCCCCTGCCAGGAATAAATAAACGGCGCTTCTCCGCCCGTCGGATTGATTGAAATAAAGCCGTTGCTGTATCCCGAACAGCTTACATTATACCCGTTATAATCCGATATAACTGAAGTAAATGAAACAGGCGGCGGAAGGTTTATCCTTGCCGAACCGGTTGCCTGACAACCATTAACATCAGTTACAGTGACCGTATAGTCGCCTTCTGTAAGGTTGGCAATGTCTTCAGTTACAGAGCCGTTAGACCATATAAAGCTATAAGGTGAAACGCCTCCTGCCACTTTCAGGTCAATCGAACCATTGTCAAATCCAGGAGCATCGCATGTAATATCAGTGGGAACAAGAGAGAGCTCCAGCGCCTGAGGCTGAGTGAGGGCAATATCTGTTGTGGTTGTACAAAGATTTGAATCGGTTACCACAATATTATATGTTCCGGCCGTCAGTGCATATTGATCTTCCATACCCTGAAATATTCCGGAACCATCGGATGTACTCCAGTAATATCTGTAATTTCCTGTACTGCCGCCTGTAATATTAATATCTATTGTTCCTGTTCCGCCGTTACAGTTAATATTGTAATTACCATAGTCCGACATTGATTTCGTGACATCTATATTCAGAACATCAGGTTCGGTCAGAGTAAATACAGGCTGGGGCATAAGAATACATGTAGCATTAGAGACGTCTGTTATAGTAGCTGTATAAGTTCCTGCACGAAGGTTATTAAGGTCTTCAGTACTTGCAGTGAAACCATTGGGCCCTGTCCAGTTGAAGTTATATGAGCCCGAGCCGCCGTCTACCGTGATATTTATTGAACCGTTGTTTCCTCCGTTACATGAAATATTAAATAGTGAATCTCTGCTGAAGGAAAGCTGATAACTTGCAAGATATATACCCTCGGGTTCATTTATCGTAACACTATGAGTGCTCTTGCATCCCAGCGTATCCGTCACCTCAAGATAATAAGTGCCGGCGGTTATGTTATCAATCCTGTAAGTATTTATTGTTCCGGGTATAGAGCCGTCATACGTGTACCACATGTATTTATATCCGCCACGTCCACCTGATATCGTATTTACCCATACAGAGCCATCATTGTACCCGCGGCATGAAATATTGTAGTTCCCAGGATATATACTCTTTCCGAAAGTAACAGTTACTGGCGGTGGAGGCCTTAATGTCACTGATTTCGGATTTTCTTCCATGCATCCGTTTTTATCTTTTATATAAAGTGTGTAAACGCCTGCAGGCAAACCTGTAATAAACCTGTATGTTGTTGGGTCGGAAAGGTTAAGATTATCGGAAAAGAATCCTGTCAGAATCGTATCTACGCTATTTCTTACTACCCAGAACTCATAGGGCGGAGTTATGCCGCTGGTTGCTGAAACCAGAATCGAACCGTCTGAATCACCGATACAGGTTACATGATAATTGCCAGGAGGAATTATCGTTGCATTAATATATCCTCTTGCAAGAACCGGGACGATAGCAATCGAGTCTTTCCGCATGCATCCGTTATTATCGGTAACCTGTACAACATATTTTCCGCTCGAGAGATTTTTGATAATAACCGAGTCCTCCATGTAATATCCTACCGGACCTCTCCATACGATATGATAAGGATCTGCGCCTTCCGATATCACTGCCTTCAATGCAGCCAGCCCGGCACCTCCTGAACAGGTTAGAGGCTGGAGCACATCAATACTTTGAGGCAGGCGCGGCAATGGCAAAGCATGAACATTCACTGTATAATCAACTGTCGGTCCGACCGGACATGAAAGCCCATTCACTTTAGGAGTTATCGAGTATGTAACCTTCTGTATTGTGTTTGTATTATTCTGGTAAGTATAATTGATTAAATGTCCGGGTGGCAGATCGCTTGCAGGAGAGCTGTTTCCGACCAGGTCTCCAGGTGAACCGCTTAAGGTCACGTAATAATCGAATCTTATAACACCCATTGTGGTGACAGTCGGCGTAGTAAGAGTTATCTGGGTGATATTACGTGACGCATCTGCATT
>CAZIRN010000037.1:10069-14461 GCA_964541495.1 uncultured Rikenella sp.
AGCGACACTTCCTTCTTTTGTTGGATCTTCAACATCTTTTACACTTACAGGAATCACCCTCGGTGTCGGATTTACTGTAACCGTTGCATAGATGGTTTCACCGGTGCAATAGGTAGGTGAAGGTCCGACAGGTATTATGGTAAAGGTAACTGTTATCGGAGCATCCGTCTCATTAATAAAAGTACCTGCCAGAAAATCACCTATATTCAAAACAGTGCCGCTCTCCGGCATCATAGTGGTGATCCCTGCCGGTTGAGTACGTGTCCACAGATAAGTGGTACCCGGAACGCCATGCGTTTCACCAAGAACAATATCTGTGAATGCAACATTCGAACATGTATGATCCTGTGCCGAAGGTGTTGCAGTTGCGATCGGACGTTTGTTCACTCCCAGATGAGCCGAGCTGCTCCTCGTGGAATTGCCGTAATCATCCGATACGATACAGTAATAATCGCCTTCATCTGCCAGTACGGTACTGATAATGGTGAGTGTACCGTCGCTTGCAATATGATAACGAACACCTGTTAGTTTTATTCCCGGTTCTTTATACCAGGTAAAAGTGAGTGTTCTTGTGGAAGTGGCAAAAATTGTAAATTGTGCGTACGACATTTCGCAGACGATCGTATCAGCAGGCTGTTTTATAATCCTTGGCCTGCTCTGTGCAAGAGTAAATTCCGTGCCAAGGGTCGAGATATCTCCTGTAAGGTTATCTCTGAAAACCACAGTGCCGCTTGCAGGGCTGTGAGTACCGTCGAGGGTCCAGTCATTTCCTGTGGTACGCTTTATCACCCTTGTTATATCCTGTATGGGGAACGTGGTAAATCCTTTGGCATCGAGCTGAACATCGAAATCATTGCTTGAAAAGCCGTTCGAAGTAAAACTCCATAATCCGTCCTGGAACACACGTGCCACTTCGTCAGGTGGGTCCGGAAGAGGAAGACCGATCGAATCTATTGAAGGTGGAGTGAGAAATTGCGAGAGTATTGTTCCGGATGAATTAACATTATTAAAGACAAGATTAGCGGGATTGTAGTTCTCAACAGTTCCCAATGGGAAAAGATAATTTGCTGTCTGGCTGACGCCGCGTTCGAACTTGCCGAAAATCCTGCTTCCGCTAACCGAATTATAGTTAAGTGCCGAAGCGGCCGGGTTCTGAAGGAAAAGCCTGTTTGCGCCGGCATCAATGTTACCGGTCGTCATAGATAATACATTCTGTACAGTAACATTATTTGAAAGTGTCAACTTTTCCGAGCCAGGCAAACCTGTATTTTCGAGTGAAAGATTGTAGAAAGTCTCGCCTCCCGTTCTTATTATCATCTGGTTGACCGAACCGTTAAAGATCACAGTGCTGGTACCAGGCTGAAATATTCCTCCGGTATTTGTCCAGTTGATTCCAATCCTGAAGATTCCGATTCCGCCGTCGGTAGTTGCAGTATTTGTAAAACTTCCCGAAAGATTGAGTGCGCCGTTATTAAGCAGAAGTCCGGCAGTATTAACGGCATCTTTCGAACTCACAACTATGCCGTTTGCAAGAGATATCGAAGCCCCGTTGTTCGTTATTACCTGCGACAATGTTTCTGACGATATGGAAATCAGCATGAAACACGACATAATTAAAAATCGGTTGTTGAAAGTAACTTTTGCTTTCCTTTTTTGTTGCAATATGTTTTGTTTACTATTCAATCATTCTGTTTTACCGGACAGGTAAGCTGACCGGAATCGTCGTATTTGTTCTTGTAACCCTGAAGTCTTTCATCCTTTGCGAACTTTGCGTGCTTAGCGGTTCATAATCTTTATTTTTTAACATTCAACAATTCCACATCGAAAATCAGGGCCGAGAAGGGAGGGATTATTCCCTGCACGCCTTTTTCGCGGTAAGCCAGAGCCGACGGCACATATATTCTCCATACCGAGCCTTCCGGCATTATCTGCACCGCTTCCTTCAGTCCGGCGATAAGTGTTGCCGGGGTTGTTTTCAGCGGAGTGTTTCTCGAGTAAGTATCTTCGAATATTGTACCGTCAGGAAGGTAGCCTTTCACATGTATTGTTAATGTATCGCTGGACATCGGACGTGGTCCATTGCCGGCTTTTGCAATGACATAGCAAACGCCGTTAGGCATCACCCCGACGCCGGGCTGGCTCTTCACCGCATTGAAAAGCTGTTGCTCGAGCATTTTATTGCGTTCGGTCATTGCCTTGCTGAGGTAGGCATTTACCATTTTCGGTATGCTGTCGGCATGAACAAGCAGAGGCTTACCGGAAAGGACATCATCCATGCCTCTGTTAAAAAGTGCAGGATTTACAATAATTAAATTGTTGGCTTTCAGGTACTGGCCGATATATGCGCCAATGATGTACTGGGAGGAATCGGAAGAATTGATGAGCCTTACTTGAGGCTGGGCATCAGCCTTCGATACCGAAGCTTTTTGAGCTGAAAGTGTAAGAGGTAAGAAGAACAAAATAAATAAAATCAGTTTTTTCATGTTACTATATTTTGATGTTACTAAACTAATTATGTGTTTTTTAATAATTTAATGTTTGTTTTTAATATTTTAAAACACTGACACGGAAGGTACCGCTTGCAGGGTCAATTGCAGCTGTACTATAATTATTGAAACGGACAGTAACAGTATTTGCAGCACTTACCCATGCCGTAAAAGTTGAATTAGCATTAACCGAGCTATTAGGAATACCAAGAACTACTGCATCGCCAACCGATGCTCCTGTAACAGTTATAGTTAAATCTGAACTACTTCGTGAACTTGTACTTGTAAAGTCAAGCGATGACGTTTGAGTCAATGTTTTTGCAAGCGTATACCGGGTTGTTCCTGAGGTTACAAAATAGTTTGTACCGTCATATTCAACAGCGCCGTTTTCAGGAGTAGTCAGATTTGTGCCTGAGGTGAATTTAAGTGGCGCAGAATTTGCTGTAGCGCTTCCGGCGGCCAGATGAAGTATAGCAGTAGGTTGAGGATATGGAGTGCTTGGAGATGTATTTAGATTTCCAATATAAAGCGGTTTAGCAAATGCTGCATAATAATCACCTACAGCCAGCGTTGAATGATCAGGATCTGCATCAGAGCCACCGCTACCTCCTCCAATTTCGAAGGATGGGACGCCAGCTCTTGCGTAGGTCGGTCTAGCCTCGAATCGTATGTTTCTTTGAATTGTACCAGAAGCTCCATTCTTAGTTTTAAAAATAAAATCAACCAGATCCGCAGCTCCAGGAGCCTGATTCGATACTGTTTCAAAAATAGCACCATTTTCTCCAGTTTCATTTTTCATTCTAAGTATTGATGACCCATAATAGCCACTTATATTTTTGATTATCATTTCTTTAGTTGACTTAATAGTACCTGAAGTAGCATCTCCTATTTTCCAGTCACCGGCAGCACCTTCAAGTCTGCCTCTTTCGATATTATTCACTCTGAATACCAAATCATTATTATCAGTTGTTCCTAACAAGTTAGATGATGGATTAGTTCCTGCATTACCATTGACATTCCAGCTTGCTGTGCTTTGCAATGCAACTGTTCCTGACGCATCAGGAAAGGTTATTGTCCTTGTAGCTGTAGGATCAGTAATTGCAAATGTTGTTTTATTTTCATTTGCTGTGGCTCCGTCAAAAACCAAGGGAGAGGCTCCCGTTATTGTACCAGACATGGTTATAAAGCTATTGGAATTGCCTATTGTTGTAGTACCATTACTTGATCCTGTATTGATATTTGTCGGCTGACTATTGCTGGCATTAATATTAACCCCTCCGCTCCCGGAAAGTATATTTGTTGTGCTGTTAGTATTACTACTACCTACATTAACCGTCTTATTTGCGGCACCATTACCAATAGCTATTGTCTGAGCACCATTTCCTGTTCCTATACTGATAGTCCCTGTCGCTTCTGTACCTGTGCCTATGTTTATAGCACCATTTCCTGTACCCGGACCAAGACTTATTGTACCTGTTTGTGGGCCTGTCCCACCTATTATTATTGTTCCCGTAGTCATAGAGTTTCCGACAGTTATTGAGCCATCTGTTTGAGTATTACCTATTGCTATCGTATTTGCACCAGTGCCTCCTAAATTTATATTATTAGCCATAGCGGCACCAGTACCTATATTGACTGCCTTGGCACTTGCAACCCCTGTAGCTATATTAACAACTGTTGCTCCGGTTCCTATTCCTATATTGACATTCTGTGACGAGGAAGAGTTCCCTAATGTAATGTCCCCTGTTGCTGCCAATCCGCCAATAGTTAATCCGTATGTACTGTTATCAATTGTTGTTGCCCCTGTAAGAGTGCCTCCAAGCAAAACTGTATTTGTTGACCGTGTAAGTCCATTCGTGAACGTCAGAGGATTTTCATAATCAGTACCTGCTGTTGCTGCAGATAT
>CAZIRN010000038.1:0-14334 GCA_964541495.1 uncultured Rikenella sp.
GGAAAACAGGAGAAAATTTCTTCTTTCGGCTGCGGCGGAACCTTATTTACATTAATTAAATATTTAATCAATGGCACGCAGATAATATAGTCTTATTAATTCATAAACTTCAGAAAAGATAAAAGGTAAAAGACAAAAGACAAAAGGTTCAAGACATTATGAAAAACAATAATAAAAATCAATTTAACAGAAAAAGATTGAGAAAAGTTTGCAATTGCCTGACTTTTATCTTCTGCATGAATAATGCAGGATAGATTATTGTCTCTGCGAGAGTTTACATTATTTTAATATAATCCTGAATGTTATTACCTGCCAATCGGGGAGTATCGAAGGCCTGGATATTACAAGTGCGTCGTCCAGTTGTTCCCATTTGAGTTTTTCGTTGCCTCCGAGTAATTTTACGGATTTGACCTTCCTGTCGTTGACCGGTGAATTTTTACCAAGTGATGATATTTTTATGTCGCCCGAAGGTTTATCCATGCAGAATACATAGAGAGTATCTCCTTTTGTGGTAAAACGGATATCTTCCGGCAGGTATGGTCTTACATCCCTGACGCCGCCGAATGTTCCCTTTTCCTGTTTACTCATTGACGGCCCTTCGCCATATATCTTCCATGGCCGGCTGCAATATATACCCTCGCCATTGACCGCTGTCCATGCTGCAATTTCTTCGAGGATAGCCAGTACATCAGGTTCCAGATCTCCTTCCGGTGTCTGAACTACATTCAGCAGCAAGTTTCCGTTTTTACTTACAATATCCACCAGCATCTGGATGAC
The DNA here is from genome assembly GCA_964541495.1 of uncultured Rikenella sp. Taxonomy (GTDB): domain Bacteria; phylum Bacteroidota; class Bacteroidia; order Bacteroidales; family VadinHA17; genus LD21. The sequence continues at coordinate 778 of CAZIRN010000038.1, forward strand.
TTCTGTCCCTGTCATATATTTCTGTCCGGTTCGGTAATACCAGTCGCCTATTGAAGTATCAGTCTGCCACGGGTCGGCGCTTATGGTATCCATTGCGCCGCGTTCGATATCCTTTACCCATCTGCCTTCGGAAGCGAGATGTTTGCATGTATATACTGCTTCAAGTCTGCCTCCGTTTTTTTCGATATCCTGATTATAAAAATGTGCAAGCATTATTCTTCCCACTTCACCGAAAGGAAGTTCGCCGTCGGTATAGAGAAGGTCGGGTTTATACAGATCAATAAGTTCCGTAATACTTTCGAGCCAGTTCTGCTGGTTTTCAGGATCTTTAGTGTACCATCCAGTGTCGTCGGGAGCTGCTTTCTTGTGGTACAGATCCTGATATTCAGGATTTGCGCCATCATAGGGCACACCTTTCAGGGGGCCTGCCTTATCGGCGCCATGGCTTGGCTGAAACCATGTATAACTGGCTCCCAGATGTTCGGAGACGCCGAAACGCAGGCCCTCTTTCTTTGCCGCCTGTTGCCATAATCCCACCACGTCTTTCATCGGACCCATTTTGACAGAGTTCCATCTGTGTATTTTTGAATCCCACAGAAAGAAATTATCGTGGTGAGAAGCCATACTTACAAAGTATTTAGCCCCGACTTTTTTATATAGGGCCATTAGTTTTTCAGGTTCCCATTTCTCGGCTTTCCACAAAGGGATAATATCCTTATATCCGAATTTGGAAGGGTGGCCATAGTGTTCTACATGGTAGAGGTATTCACGGCTTGGCTTGCCTGTAGGTTTATTGGTCTGTCTGTCCACAATATCCGATTCGTACATTTTTCTGGCATACCAGTCGCCCTGACGGGGCACAGCTTGTGGCCCCCAGTGAGACCAGATACCGAATTTCGCATCCCGGAACCAATCGGGGTATTTGTATTGACTGAATGATTCGATGTCGGAAGTAAAAGAAGCTTTCATCTCGCTCCTGGCTTCTACTGCAGGCCTGTTTTTACAGGAAATTGTCATGAATGAAAAGATTAGCACTATTATGACAGAGGATGTCAGTTTTGCGATTTTCATATTCTTAAATGTTTATTCTTTTAACTGTTAAGATAAGTAAAAATTTTAGTGCATTGTAAGTTCAACAATATAAAATTGTCATACAAATCAATCTCTTATTTAATATTTCCTTAAAATTTACATCCTATGCGGGGAATAATAATGCTTTGTACGTCCGTTAAGATATTGATGTTATGCCTCTGTCCTGGAACAGAGTCAATTTTTATTGATATTTGTATATTGTAGTGATGCTTTTTGTATATTGTAAATTACTGTTTACAGCATTTTAAGGTTTTTTCTAAACTGTCAGAGTAAAATTAATCTTGTGAATTATTCAGTTTATATAAGTTAATAAAAAAATAAATTTATCTCCACCGGATAAGGCATTAATCTTTATATTTGCTATTGCTCAAGGCTAATTGATGAATTCAGTCTCATAAACAGGACAAATGAAAAGGATAAAGCTTAAAGTTCTGGGAGTATCTTACAGCCAGACACAGTCTGGCGCTTATGCCCTCATCTTAATGGAAGAAAAAGGAGAAAGGAGAATACCTATCATAATAGGAGGTTTTGAAGCCCAGTCAATTGTTATTAAAATAGAGAATCTTGAGCCTCCAAGGCCACTCACACACGATCTTTTCAAGAGTTTTGCAGATGCTTTTGGCATTGATATAACCGAAGTATTTATTTATAAACTTGAAGATGGTATATTTTTTTCGAAGCTTGTCTGCAATAAAAATGGTGAAGAACTGACTATTGACAGCCGCACTTCCGATGCAGTTGCACTTGCCCTCAGGTTCGACTGCCCTATTTATACTACCGAGGAGATTATGGAAAAAGCAGGAATAACAATACCCAGGTCAGACTCGCAGCAGCAAGGTAATGAATCGGAAATGCAAACAGGAAAGTCATCGGAATTCGATGCATATACAGATGAAGAACTTTACAAAATGATTGACGAGGCTGTTCAAACGGAAAACTACGAACGTGCAGCCTTAATAAGGGATGAGATTGAGAAAAGAAAAAGGCGTAAGTCGTAAAACCATATTTAAATATATAAAAATCTTTTGGATATGAAAAAGTATGTTTTTCTTTTATCTTTATTACTATTTATGGGACTCGTCACTGGATTTTCGAGGGATTATAAAGTAAGTTCACCTGACGGTAATATTGCTGTTATAGTTACTGTTGATAAACATATTTCATGGATTGCAGCATATAAGGGCGAGCAGATATTAAGTTCAGCCAGGACTGCCCTAATACTTTCCGATGGTAGTATCCCTGTGGAAAATGTGGCAGTTAAGAAACCCATTACAGGGAAAATAAATGAGATTATTACTCCTGTGGTTGCACATAAGAGATCATCCGTTACCGATAATTATAATTACCTGACTCTGACTTTCCGTTCGGGTTTCGGAATAACATTCAGGATTTATAACGACGGCTTTGCATACAGGTTTGAATCGGATATTAAGGATTCACTTGTAATAAAAAATGAAATATCCGAACTTTTATTTCCTGAAGGAACTTTTTGCTGGTTTCCTTATGAAACAGGTTTTATGTCCCATAATGAAAATACATTTGTTTACTCACTGCTCGATAGTATTAACACGAAACATCTTGCAAGTCTTCCGGTGCTTTTTAAACCGAAAGGTGTGAATCTCCTTATTACTGAATCGGCTATTGAGGAATATCCCGGAATGTGGCTAAGAGGAGCAGGCGGAGGCAGATTAACCGGTGTATGGCCACAATATCCGGCCGAGGAGAGACTCAATGGCGACCGGAACCTTCGAGTAACCAGAAGAGAAGATTATATCGCCAGGGTTGCCGGAGAAAGGAGTTATCCATGGAGAGTTTTTATTGTTTCAAATGAAGATGGTGGTTTGATAGAAAGTGATATGGTTTTCCGTCTTGCTGCTCCAAACAGGCTGAAAGATACCGGCTGGATAAAGCCGGGTAAAGTGGCATGGGACTGGTGGAACGCGAATAATATTTATAGCGTGGATTTCAGAGCCGGTATAAATAATCAGACATATAAATATTATATTGATTTTGCATCGAAAAACGGACTGGATTATGTTATTCTTGATGAAGGGTGGTACAAACTGGGAAACGTGCTCGATGTGGTACCCGATCTGGATATTCCTGAACTATGCAGATATGCCGCCGAAAGAAATGTAGGAGTAATACTCTGGGTTGTATTTAAATCGTTAGACGATAAACTTGATGAAGCCCTTGCAAAATTTGAAGAATGGGGTGTTAAAGGTGTGAAAGTGGATTTTATGCAGCGAGATGATCAGAAAATGGTTCGTTTTTATCATAAAATAGTACAAAAAGCTGCTGAACACAAAATGATTGTTGACTTTCACGGCTCATATAAACCTGATGGATTTATCAGGACATACCCGAATGCAGTAACCAGGGAGGGAGTAAAAGGAATGGAACACAGTAAATGGAGTAAAGACGTTAGTCCAGAACATGATGTGACAATACCTTTTACAAGAATGGTTGCCGGGCCGATGGACTATACTCCAGGAGCAATGGTTAATATGGAAAGGGAAAATTTCCAGCCTGTTTTTTCGAGACCGGCTAGTCAGGGGACAAGGGTGCATCAGATGGCAATGTATGTTATTTTCGAGAGTCCTCTCCAGATGCTCGCCGACAGCCCTTCGAATTATGAGCGCGAAAAAGAATGCACAGGCTTCATTGCTAAAGTCCCTGTTGTATGGGACGACATTAAAGTGCTACAGGCAAAAATCGGCGATTATGTTCTCCTTGCAAGAAAGAGCGGACAAAACTGGTTCGTAGGGGGCATGACCGATTGGAGCGCACGTGAACTGGAACTCGACTTTTCATTTCTCGGGCAGGGCCAATATACAATGGAAGTATTTCAGGACGGTATAAATGCCGACCGCTATGCAGGTGATTACAAACATCTTACACTTGAGGTAAACTCAGGAGTAAAAAACAAAATTTATATGGCTCCAGGCGGTGGCTGGGTGGCAAGAATTTCTCCGAAATGAAACAATATCTCGATCTTCTTAGTTATGTACTCGATAACGGCATAAGGAAGAATGACCGCACAGGAACCGGTACCATCAGTATTTTTGGGTACCAGATGAGGTTCGACCTGAGAAAAGGATTCCCTTTACTAACAACCAAGAAACTTCATCTGAAATCTATTATACATGAGTTGCTCTGGTTCATCAGTGGAAGTACTAATATTAAATATCTTAATGATAACGGTGTAAAAATATGGGACGAATGGGCTGACAGTGAAGGTAACCTGGGGCCTGTGTACGGATATCAGTGGAGGTCGTGGACTTCGGCGGACGGGAAAAAAATAGATCAGTTGATGAATGTGATCGAAAATATCAGGAAAGATCCCGATTCCCGCCGCCATATTGTAAGCGCCTGGAATGTGGGAGATCTTGACAAAATGGCATTACCGCCATGTCATCTTCTCTTCCAGTTCTATGTGGCAGACAAGCGACTTTCATGCCAGCTCTACCAGCGAAGCTGCGATATTTTCCTCGGCGTGCCTTTCAACATTGCATCTTATGCACTGCTTACAATGATGGTTGCCCAGGTGACAGGGCTTGAAGCTGCCGAATTTATTCATACTCTCGGTGATGCACATATATACCTTAATCACATTGAACAGGCTAAATTGCAGATCACACGTCAGCCTTATCCTCTGCCAGAAATGAGAATCAACCCGGCTGTGAAAGATATAAGAGATTTCAGGTATGAAGATTTCGAGCTCGTAAATTACATTGCTCATCCACATATAAAGGGAGAAATCTCCGTATAGTTAATATGATATCAATTATTGCAGCAGTTGCGGATGATCTTGGTATCGGGAAGGATAACAGGCTTCTGTGGCATATCCCCGATGACCTGAAACGTTTTAAGAAGCTGACAACGGGTAAGTGCGTGATAATGGGTGAAAGAACATGGGAGTCGTTGCCGGCAAAGCCCCTTCCTAACAGAAAAAATATTGTTCTTACCGACAAGCCGGGTAAAAGCTTCAATTGTGATTTTACTGCACATTCAATAGAGGAGGCATTGTCGTCATGCAGTGATTTTGATGAAGTGTTTATCATAGGCGGGGAAACTCTTTTCCGGCAGTTTATTCCTATGGCACAGCGGCTTTATATAACACGTGTACATGAAAAAGCACCGGCTGACACCTATTTTCCTGAGATAGATCCTAAAGTCTGGAAACAGATTTTTACCGAATACCACGAAGGGGTTCCCGGATTACATCCTGATTATACTTACATTATCTACGAGAAGAAGTAACATTTTTAATATTTTTTTCGTATAATTATTATAGGAGCGAGCTTATTAAAAGTAAGAAGATATTTCCTAAAATATATTTTTTATGATGCTTTCAGCACCTTAATATCTATTTTCTCGAGCTTATGCTTTGCATAATCAGTAGTTATTGTGAGCTCATCGGCATTTTTCGATGGCATATCGAACATCGCATCGAGCATAATAGCTTCACATATTGACCTTAGACCTCTTGCACCAAGTTTGAACTCGATTGCTTTATCTACAATATAATTGAGAGCCTCATCAGTAAATGTGAGGTCAATATTGTCCATTTTAAAGAGTTTAACATACTGTTTTACTATTGCGTTTTTAGGTTCAGTCAGGATGGCCCTTAGGGCGCTGCGGTCGAGCGGGTGCAGAAATGTAAGTACCGGGAGTCTCCCAATTATTTCGGGAATCATCCCGTATGCTCTGAGATCCTGTGGAGCAATATATTGAAGGAGATTATCCTTGTCAATTCTTTCTCTGTTCCGCGATGCGCCATAACCAACAACGGTTGTATTGAGCCGTTGTGCAATTTTCTTTTCGATGCCCTCGAATGCGCCTCCGCAGATGAAAAGTATGTTCTTCGTATCAACCGGTATCATTTTCTGTTCCGGGTGTTTTCTGCCGCCCTGTGGTGGAACATTTACAATTGAGCCTTCGAGCAGTTTAAGCAATCCCTGTTGCACGCCCTCACCTGAAACATCTCTGGTTATTGAAGGGTTATCGCCTTTTCTTGCAATTTTGTCAATTTCGTCAATAAACACAATACCTCTTTCAGCGGCTTTGACATCATAATCGGCATTCTGAAGAAGCCTTGTGAGAAGGCTTTCTACATCTTCGCCCACATATCCAGCTTCTGTAAGTACGGTTGCATCAACGATTGTAAAAGGAACGTGAAGCATGCGGGCGATTGTCCTTGCAAGCAATGTCTTGCCCGTACCTGTTTCACCCACAAGAAGGATATTTGATTTTTCGATTTCGATATCCTGTTCGTCAGGCTTCTGAATTAGTCTTTTATAGTGGTTATAAACAGCAACCGAGATGATTTTTTTTGCTCTTTCCTGACCGATTACATACTGGTCGAGAAAAGTTTTGATTTCGGCCGGCTTAAGTAGATTTATGGAATCAAAAGAAGAACTCTGTCTGGGGCCAAGCTCTTCAGTCATTATACTGTAAGCCTGTTCGATACAATGGTCACAAATATGACCTTCGAGACCGGCGACGAGTAGATTTGCCTCTTTTTTTGTTCGTCCGCAGAAGGAACATCTGTCCATTTTTATCAGTTCTTTTTCGACTTCTGAAGGATTTCGTCAATCATGCCGTACTCTTTTGCTTCCTGGGAAGTCATCCAATAATCCCTGTCGGCATCCTTTTCAACTTTAGAGTATGGATTACCTGTATGAAGTGCGATGATTTCGTATAGTTCTTTTTTAAGCTTGACTATTTCCCTTGCAGTTATTTCAATATCCGATGCGTGACCTTCCACGCCGCCCATAGGTTGATGAATCATAATACGTGAATGCTTGAGAGCGGAGCGTTTCCCTTTGGTGCCTGCACTGAGAAGAACTGCTCCCATAGAGGCTGCCATTCCTGTGCATATAGTAGCCACATCGGCCGAAATGTACTGCATGGTGTCGTAAATGCCCAGACCTGCATGAACAGCACCGCCAGGAGTATTGAAATAAATCTGAATATCTTTTCCCGGATCTGTAGAATCAAGATAAAGAAGCTGTGCCTGAATAATGTTTGCGGCATAGTCGTCAATGGGCAATCCTAGAAAAATTATCCTGTCCATCATAAGTCGTGAAAAGACATCCATTGTAGCTACATTTAGCTGTCTTTCCTCAATGATAGTGGGTGAGATATAATTGTTTGAAGCTGAAATATATTGTTGTAGTGTCAGACTATTTACACCCATCCGGCTTTTTGCATATTTGTAGAAATCATCTGAATTATTCATAATATATAGATTATAATTAACTTACAAATATAGTAAAACTAATTCTTTATTAAAATATCCTGATTCTTATTCGAATAACTTATTAAACTCATCAACTGTAACTTTTTTGTTTTCAACGGTAACCATTTCCTTAAACTTTTCCAGAGCTTTTTCTTCCAGAATTTTGTCTGCAATTCTTTGTGCCTCTTCTTCATTATTGATCATCTCATTGGCGTATTTGGCTATCTGTTCATCTGTTAGATAGAAGATGCCGTATTGATAAAACTGATGTCGTGCTACGTTTTCAGCTTCTTTTATCACTTCGTCAGTAGTTATTTTTATGTCATTGTCTCTTGCAATCTTATTGCGTATAAGCTTCCATTTCAGTTCGTTACGAAAAGAATCGAATTCTTTTTCTATTTCCTCGACAGTTGTTTTTTCATTGATTTTCAGAAGCCATTTTTTCAGGAATTCTTCCGGAAGATCAAGAGGTGTTTTTTCCATGACGAGATTTTTGAGGTCGAGCTTCAGTTTATAATTGCTTTCATTATTTAAGCTTACCGTAATTTCTTCATCTATTTTTTTATAGAATTCCTCTTCGGTTGTAACGACATTTTCGCCGTAGATCTTATCGAATAGTTCCTTATCTATTTTGGCAGGTTGGAACCTTGAAATTTCTGAAACTGTGAATTTATAGATCCCATCTGCTTTTTCTGCCTGTTCCTTTGTTATTTTAAGAAGTCCAGCAATTTCATTGTCGTTCGGGAAAGCTTTTTTAAGGTCGAAGTTTACAGAATCGCCGGGTGCTAATCCTGTAAATAGTTTCTTAATATCTTCATCTTTAATCAAGGCAACCGACAATGTTGCTTCATCATTGCTGAAAACAACCCTGTCTGTTTCCACCTGCTCGTCCGCAGAAACTATGCTTCCTTTAAGAATATCATTTTCTTCCGATTTGTCGGCACTGACAAACTTTCCGTACTGTCTCGTATAGTTATCAATATAGTTGTTTCTCAACTTCTCATCTATTGTTATTTCATAAAAAGTTACCCTGTCATCCTTACTTATTTCTATATTGAATTCAGGTTCCAGTCCGAGTTCGAATGTGAAAGTAAAATCTTCTGCCGTTTCAAAATTATTGTTTTCCATATCTTTTTCATAAGGGAGAGGATCTCCCAGTATCCGGATATTTTCGCTCTGGAGGTAGTTTGTGATACTTTCTGAAACCAGTTTATTTATTTCATCGAGTTTAACTGCGTTACCGAACATTTTCCTTATCAGTCCGATCGGCGCCATGCCTGGTCTGAAACCTTTCAGGTTTGATTTTCGTCTGTAGTCTTTCAGAATTTTTTCGACGTTCTCTTCATAGTCCGCTTTATTAAGCTCGACTTTTAGTATAGCGTTCAGTTTATCAACGTTTTCTTTTGTTATGTTCATTCAGTAAAAAGATAAAATTATTAATAGGTTCGTATGTTATAAAATATTCATTTTTTTGACGATTTTTTGTGCGGATGAAGGGACTCGAACCCTTACGTCATTAAGACACAAGATCCTAAGTCTTGCTCGGCTACCAGATTACGACACATCCGCAAAAATCCACGCAAAGGTACTGAAAAAAATTGTTATTGCAAGTTGAGGGAATCAGCGCCTCAATTCAAAGTTTCTGCCCAGATAAACTTTCCTTACATGTTCATCTTCGGCAAGTTGCTCGGATGTGCCTGACTTAAGTATTCTTCCTTCAAAAAGGAGATATGCACGGTCAGTTATTGACAGGGTTTCATGAACGTTATGGTCGGTAATAAGTATTCCGATATTTTTATCTTTTAGATGAGATACGATGCTCTGGATATCCTCGACGGCAATAGGATCAACGCCTGCGAAAGGTTCGTCGAGCAGTATAAATTTAGGTTTCAGTGTAAGAGCTCTTGCAATTTCTGTACGCCGGCGTTCGCCTCCCGAAAGCTGTATGCCTTTATTTTTTCTAATTTTCTGAAGTCCGAACTCATTGAGCAAGGATTCCAGTCGCTCTTTTTGTTCTTCTATGGGAAAGCCCGATAATTCGAGCACAGCTTTAAGATTATCCTCCACTGAAAGGTTGCGGAAAACAGAAGGCTCCTGTGAAAGGTATCCGATGCCTCTTCTTGCCCTTTTATAAACGGGGAGAAGAGTAATATCCTCATCATCGAGATATATTTTGCCTTCATTCGGTTTTATAAGCCCGACAATCATATAAAATGTGGTTGTTTTTCCTGCGCCGTTAGGCCCAAGAAGTCCCACTATCTCTCCTTGCTCGAGTTCTACAGAAACCTGGTCGACAACCTTACGTTTGCCGTATCTCTTTACCAGTTTTTCAGTGTAGAGTTTCATGATATTTATGATGTAACAATATCACTGACTGTTTCTTTTTCATCTTTCATAAAGACTTCATGCTCGACTTTTTTCCTTCGGTAAACATTTTTCGAAACGAGAATGCTTACCTCATACAGCAGCAATAAAGGAATACAGACAAGAGTTTGCGAAAAGACATCAGGCGGTGTAATAATTGCAGCAACGATAACAATTATTACAATTGCATGGCGTCTGTACTTGGTCATGAACTGCGGTGTGATAACTCCTATCTGTGTCAGAACAAAAGCCAGAAGAGGGAGCTCGAATGTAAGGCCTGTGGCAAGAACAATCGAGGAAATAGTTCCGATATATGACCTTATGTAAATCTGATTGACAACCTGTTCGCTAATGGAATATGAACCGAGGAAATGAATTGATAACGGGACGACCATATAATATCCAAAGATTACGCCCAGGAAGAAAAGAAAGCTTATCCAGAAAACAGCGCCTCTTGTATATTTTCTTTCATTTGCGTACAGAGCAGGTTTGAAAAATCTCCAGAATTCCCATATCACATAAGGCAGTGAAATAATAATGCCTGCAACAATTGATATTGTTATATGTGTTGTAAGCTGTCCCGACATTTTGATACTAATAAGCTCGAACGGTTTTCTGTTAATGCAAAGCACATCGGAATGAAGAACAGAATTTCCGAGTTGGCAAAATATTCTGTTTGTAAAAAATTCGGGATTTTTTGGTGCAAGAATAATTTTATTGAAAATAAAGTCTTTTTCTATGAATGCAAAAACTGTGAAGATAACTATCGCAAGAATAGACCTTAGAATATGCCACCTCAATTCTTCGAGGTGCTCAAGAAATGACATCTCTTTCTCGTCGCCGTTCTGTTTTCTTTGCCTTCCTGATGCCATAAATCAAGTAAAAAATTAGCCTGTAAAGATGATAAAACTTATTTTTCAAAACAATAGTATATTTGCATTAAGGTTTACTCGCCATTATCACTGAAAATATTTCCTTTTTAAGGAAAATTAACAGTGGAATCAGATACCTTTAAAAAATAATAACTACATTAATTTTTTATTTATGTATTATTAGTTTATAATGTGAACTATTTTGATTATATTTGATTATAAGCATTGTGATAAATAAGAATTTAAGTTTTAAAAAAGAAAATGAGAAAAAAAGAAGGCAGAGGAAGAGATTATGGGAAATGTGGTGGAAGATAAAGTTATTCATGATTATTTGAAGAAGTATTTCGGGTTTGATACTTTTAAGGGATTACAGGAACCGATAATAAAAAATGTTCTAGCCGGCAGGGACACTTTTGTTCTTATGCCGACCGGTGGTGGGAAATCACTTTGTTACCAGTTGCCTGCAGTGATGAAGGAAGGTACTGCAATAGTAATTTCCCCTCTTATCGCTCTGATGAAGAATCAGGTGGATGCAATGAGGAACTTCTGCACCGGCGATGATGTTGCGCATTTTCTTAATTCGTCACTGACGAAATCTGAAATTAGTAAAGTTAAGCAGGATGTTCTGTCAGGCGTTACAAAACTTCTCTATGTTGCGCCTGAATCGCTTACCAAAGAGGAAAACATTGAATTCCTTAAGAATATAACGGTTTCCTTTTATGCTGTTGACGAGGCACATTGTATTTCGGAATGGGGACATGATTTCAGGCCGGAGTACAGACGAATCAGGCCTATAATAGATACTATCGGCAGGTCTCCCATAATTGCGCTTACTGCAACGGCTACACCGAAAGTTCAGCACGACATACTGAAAAATCTGGGCATCCTCGAAGCAGATGTATTCAAATCATCATTCAACCGTCCTAATCTTTATTATGAAGTGCGACCAAAGATAGATGCAACCAGGGAAATTATTAAATATATAAAGAACAATCCCGGTAAATCAGGTATAATATATGCGTTAAGCAGGAAAAAAGTTGAAGAGCTTGCCGAAACACTTAAGGTAAACGGAATAAAAGCTTTGCCGTACCATGCAGGAATGGATTCCGCAGCTCGTACACAGAATCAGGATAAGTTCCTCATGGAAGAGGTTGATGTTATTGTGGCAACTATTGCCTTTGGCATGGGTATTGACAAGCCCGATATAAGATATGTTATACATTACGATATTCCAAAAAGCCTTGAAGGATACTATCAGGAAACAGGCCGTGCGGGAAGGGACGGCGGGGAAGGAAGGTGTATAGCTTATTATAGCTATAACGATATACAAAAACTGGAAAAGTTCATGCAGGGGAAACCCATTGCCGAACAGGAAATAGGGAAGCAGCTTCTACTCGAAACCGTATCTTATGCTGAATCGTCAATATGCAGGAGGAAAACTCTTCTGAATTATTTCGGCGAAGAATATACAAAGGAAAACTGTGAGGCTTGTGATAACTGCCTCCATCCGAAAACGCAGTTCGAGGGAAGCGAATATGTCGTCAGCGTCCTTGAGGCCGTTCTGGCTGTGAAAGAAAAGTTCAAAGCTGACCATATTGCCAGCATACTTGCAGGTAAAGCAACTTCGGCAATCAAATCATATAAACATCATAAACTGGAGATTTTTGGTTCTGGCAGTGAAAAAGACGAAAAGTTCTGGAATATGGTTATACGCCAGGCACTTATTGCAAAATTGCTGACCAAGGATATCGAAAACTATGGTTTGCTGAAACTTACCCAGAAAGGAAAGGAATTTCTCGAACATCCAACTGAATTTATGCTTATTGAAGACCATGATTACAGTGATGCCGAAGAAGAAGAGGGCGGAGGGTTTGGCGCAAAGACCTCTGCAGTAGATGAAGAGCTGTTCAGCATTCTGAAAGATCTACGAAAAAAAATATCGAAACAGAAGAATGTCCCTCCATTTGTTATTTTTCAAGACCCTTCGCTCGAAGAAATGGCTATACAGTACCCGGTTACACTCGATGAATTGCAGAATATAACGGGCGTGGGTGTCGGTAAAGCTCAGAGATACGGGAAAGAATTTGTGGATGTGATTAAAAAATATGTGGATGAAAAGGAGATTATTCGTCCGCTCGATATGGTTGTAAAATCGGTTGTGAACAAGTCGAGTCTTAAGGTTTATATAATCCAGAGTATAGATATGAAACGACCGCTTGAAGACATTGCAGAAGCAAAAGGGCTGGATATGGATGAAATTATTTCGGAAGTGGAGGCAATTGTTAATTCAGGCACACGAATAAATCTGGATTATTATATAAATATGGTTATTGATGAGGAACGTCAGCATGATATATATTCCTATTTCAGAGAAGAGGCACAGACGGATTCTGTTGAGGAGGCTGTTAAAGAGCTTGGTAGCGAATTCGAAGAGGAGGAGATAAGGCTTGTTAGAATAAAATTCCTGTCGGAAATGGGAAACTGATTATTTACTCAAATAATTTATTTCCATCGCTTTTTTACTGTTAATGCTTTTAGAGAAACTATCAGTACATAAACCGGATAGAGAATCTCAGAGACAAGGAAATATCTCGATTTTGCCGGTTTATCCGATTTCCGGTTAGTCTCTTTCACTAAAGCAAAATCGGATGCTGATTTTGTCATAAAACTGGCGATTAAAATAAACACTAATGCCTGATTGAACATGCAGGCAAGATATAATCCCAGTAATTCAATATTTATACAAAATGTTACAAGTGCAATAAAAATTGTATAAGGATCCTTATAAGCGCCGGCCTTTGAAGCCCACCTCGCTCTCTGTCTTAGCAGTTCATTGAGTGTCAGAGCGGGAGATGTGATAACTGTTGCCTCACTGCTTTCAAGCCGGCGAATGCAGGATTTCCTTTCTTTTTTGAGGGTTTGCAGAAGGAAAATATCATCGCCCGAGGCCAGATTATATTTTAGCCCGTAAGAGTGGATAAGAAA
>CAZIRN010000039.1:0-14296 GCA_964541495.1 uncultured Rikenella sp.
AAGCTGGGCAAGCCCCATTTTGTCTGCGTCCTCTACGATTATAGTATTGACATTTGAAGCATCATTCCCAAAAAGGCTATTTATTATATCATGAACAGGTATTGTAACGGAACCGAAAATAATATCCAGAACAAACATCAATGCCGTCAGAAAAAACAAAAGGGCAAAAATGCTTCCTTTTCTTCCGGTAAAACCATTATTTGTTTTTCTCTTAAGCAATTCAGTTATTTTTATTTCTCAAGTTTTTTGTAATAGAACAGTTCATATCCGTCGAAAAGCTCAGGATGAATTATTGAAGCAATATCCTTCAGTATGATATGAGGCTTTATTGTTCCACTCTCCCAGTAATCATTTCCTCCGCCAGGCGAAATTCTTTTGTTGTTGTTATATACATTTCCGTTTATTACAGGTTGCATGAAAGCATAACGACGGTCAATTGCATAAATCTGACTTAAACTTGAAGCATCTCCTGTATTAAGCCAGTATTCGGCATTTTCAGCTTTTACGAACACATTTTCGATGTTCATAGGCATAGCATAATCTGCCGTTATGTCTTTCCAGATATAATTGCCGCCTGCATCATCAATCAGATTGCTTAAATATGAATTGCCCGGCGTTATATACCATGCATTTTGCCATGGTAAACCGAGCATTACTTCAGGCTTTGAATCAACCTTATTTCCAATATATAATTTCAAATTAATGTATTCCGATTCAATATTTTCAAAAATCGAATCGGCTCTGTCCTGAAGGCAATACAGAGCCCCAAACATTTTTATCCATTCGGCTCTGCCGAGAGGAGTTTCTTCGAGATAATCGGCATCAAAAAACACTTTTATGCCAAGTTCTCTTAACTTATTGGAATATCCCGCCGTTTCACTGCCCACACCGTAAGCAACTACCAGATCAGGCGCAATACTTATAATACGTTCTTTATCAAGATTTTCCTCATAACCTACGTCCTGAATCAGACCATCGGAAACCATTTTTCTTATTTCGTTATCGTAAATAAAGTTTGTACCCGAAACACCTTTAATTGATTCTGCAACCCTAAGTGCCGATATCATCGGGATATATGTCGTTGACATCAGAACAATCTTTTTTACAGGTACATATATAACCATTGAAGAATCTTCAACGTCAGGTTTATTATCTTTATTTCTAATAAGATAATATTCAAATTTTGTCCAGGAAGTTTTTTGCCAGGGATTAACTACACTCAGTTTCGAATAATCATCAGATTCTTCGATCATAAGATGGGATGCATATTTTATTTTGTTACGAAAATTCCCCTGTTCTTTATTTTCCTTAGCGTTCCGGCTGCGGCATCCAGAGGTTAAAAGAACAAAAATAATGAATAAATATGTAATGAATTTCCTAATTCTGTTTCTACTCACCTTTATATTTTTTTTCATTAAGCCAGTTTATAATCAATATTTTGTTCATTCTTCTTTAAAACATATAGCACCGGGGATAATGCCAACTTTAACAGAATCAATAATTTCTCCGTTTATTTCAGCCATAAGCAAATATCCTTTCTGTTGATAATCAACTGCATTAGTAATATACAGACGGCCGTCGAAAGGACACAGACAAATTTTATAATACGTTCTTCCGGAATCTTTGATGAATGGTTCGGAAGGAAGTTTTAATGCCATAATAGGCATTCTCCATACAGATTTTGCAATATAATATAAGGTATCGCCCGAACTGTTTATACAAAGCGAAGAAGGAAAGATGTTATTCGAATCGAATCTGAAAATTTTTTCAACTTTCCGGTCTGTAGTATTTATCACATCAATCTCCGGATAATATTCCCCTGTATAGCCACCTGAACAGAGCACCCATAGTTTTCCGTTCTTATCAAATGCCATACTTTCAGGTTCCTGCCCTACTTTTATAGAATCAATAACAGAATCATTAAGTGTATTTATTACAATTATTTCATTCCCTCCTGACCAGCATGAAACAAAAGCCAGAGTGTCTTTCATCAGAATTGCCTCGGAGCTTCGTCTGATTTCAATTTGTCCTGAAACTGAATAACTTTCTGTATTTATGACATACAACTTTGTAGAATAGAGGCTTGATACATAAGCTTTAGTGTCATTTATTACAAGCATCTGCCGGGGCGAATTCAGATTGGTAATCGAACCGACCGATTTCATCAAATTGATTTCGACCACTTCAATCTTCCCGGAATTGTTTACCACAATGAAACCTTTCTTTCCTGAAATTATCATTGAATTTGGCACATCGCCGAGAGGGCGTCCGTTGACTTTGGAAAAGACATCATCATAGACTTTACGGGAATCGAAAGAATAAAAAGAAACGGAGCCGTTTCCAGCCATAAAGTTACCCTCGTTAACAACAAAAATTCCTTTCCCGCCAGGGAAAGCCTTATCCATGGTATCGTCGGAAGTTGTGCAGGAAATAATGCACAATAAAAAGCAAAATAAGATTTCAATACTTTTCTTTTTCATTACGTTATTTGTTTTTTTATTTTGTTATATGGTATTCTATGGAAAATAAATATGTTCTTCCGGGCATCGGATAGAATTCGATTAGCTGATATCTTGTATTAATGAAATTTTCTATCCGGAATGTCAGATTCAGCCTGTTGACTCCTTTTGTGAGATTTGCTCCTGTTTCGGCATTCATTAAACAGTAGCCATTCAGAAAGGAACTGTTATCGGTAGTTGTATAGCGGCGTCCTGTGACGTTCGAATTAATTGTTGCATAAAATACCGAATACTGAAGTTTTGCCGTTCCGCCTGCCTGAAGCCTGGGTACATAGATCAATTGACAGCCGGAAATTTCAGGAGAAGCGGATTTATATACCGAGGCAGTAAGAGCCAACCGGCCCGATAAATCATATCTCAATCTGCCTGAGTTCCCCCGGAACATGATATCGGCATCAAAACCGTTAATATTTACTGACTGTATGTTTACCGGCGACCAGTAGCTGAATTCACCCGGAAGCCATTGAATCATATTCCTTATCCTCGAAGTGTGAAGAGATAATTCTGACTCGATCTTACTGCCGGGTGAAATATCAATATCTGTTCCGAGGTTTAGTTCGCCTGAATAACAATATTCATTGCTTATATCAGGATTACCGCCCGGAAGCCAGTAGATATCATTAAGAGTTGGCAGACGTGAGTTACGCGCAAAATTAACTTTCAGCCATGTTCGTCCCTTGCCCAAAAATGTATAATCCAGAGCAGCCGAAAAATCGGGTATCAGTAATTTATCGTCAGATAAAATTTCCTTAACAATTAAAGTAGCACCTAAATTATCGAATAATTTTTTCCGTGCCATGCCGCTGACAGTAAAGACGTTTCTTGTTTTTTCCCCGTCATAATTGACGCTATTGACAATGCTGAACTCTTCAGTTGCTGTGATTTTCAAGCGTGCCGCACTCTTAATCTGAAGTTCATCGGAAGCTTTCATTATTAAAACTGCTGAACTGTTGTCCGATTCGATAGAAGCCTGCTCATTAACGTAATTCAGATGGTCGTATAATATACCCGAGGAAAAGTCGAGATTTGAACTTTTACCTGACTTCGTATGATTAACAGCAAGCCGCAGGGATTCGTCATTCTGCCTTTCACCGGAAGTGCCTGATGTAACAAGAATATTCGAAGGCAGGTTGCGGTTTGACGACTGAAGCCACAATGCAACGGCTGTATTTGTTTTTTCACCCCGGAAATATAATTCCTGCATTATTGCCTTTAGCGATGTTTCAGAGTTAAGTCTCCGTTCGAAAACCGGCTCGGCATAACTTACGTCGTTAAGGTACTTGAAATTATTATCGGCAGTTTCTATAAAAGCTCTTGTTATAGATTTAAAATTCGATGTTCCTGCCGATGCTTTCAGTCGTTCCGACCACAATCCGTAACTGCCAGCGTTAACTGTCAGAGAAATATCGTAATTTTTATTCCAGTCGGGCTTCGTATTTATATTTATTAGTCCTCCGAAAGTCCCGTTTCCCTTGATGATCGAAGCATTTCCATAATCAATTGAAAGTTCATCGATAAATCCAGCGGGGATAATTGAAAAATCCGACTGCCCGAGCATTGGGGAAGAAAGATTTAGTCCATTCCATAATACCTGTGAATGAAATGCAGTTGTGCCCCTTAATGATATTGAGGAAAGACCTCCGGGTGAATAGTTTTTTAAATAAACCGGAATTGTTTCGGACAGAATCTCAGAAAGAGTGGATACTTTTGTTTCACTTAATTTCGAAGAATCAGCTTCATATTTCCTGTAGCCGCTGTTTATGCTTCCGGAATAATTCCCGTGCACTACTATTTCATTTATTCTTATTGTATCGGTAAGTAGTGAATTTTGCGCATTAAGTATTGAGGAAATGGCACAAAATGTTAATATTAAACCTGAGTATTTCATTTCGTTCCGGTTTAAGAAAAACCTTTGAAATCATCAATACAGAAAGCGTCAAATAAGAATTTTACCTTCATAAGAATAGAGTTAAGATTGAACATATTTTTAAATCTCATCAATATTCTTAAACTGCCAGGAGAATAAAGTTCTTTGAATCATAAATGATTCTGTGCTTTTCTTCCCGAAAGCTTAGAATTATTGAATATATATGGCAGGTCTTCTGACTTGTCCCGGTTTTTGAAGCCTTCCCATCGGCCAGAGGGCGGACAGTGGCAGGTTATCAAAAACCATGGTCGGAATTGTGACCGGGCATCACAGCAGCGGGTACTGTTACGGATTCAAACCGTATTCCCTCTTGATTGCAGGCAATAATTCTGCAATACACCATACGTTTGCAAATATAATTTTTTTTAAGGTAGCGAGGCAGAAAATAAAAGATTTAATTTATGAACACCTGTTAACAATTTGAAATAAAGCAAAATATTTTTATCTGCAACCTGCTATGAGCAAGAAGTAAAAGTATTAACAATGAGATTTTGATGTTTTACGGCTTTGTCTACCTACTACAAAGAACCGCATGATTTTCTTACAATAAGTGAAGGGCTAAGGGTTACCTGTCGTCTGTATTTTCCTTTTCCTGCGTTTTTCACCTCCGACCAGATCATATTTGATGCTTTCAGTGCCAGGCCAGGCAGCGGCCTTCTCAGTGCTGTTACAGCAGGATGAAGGAATTCAAAACCTGGGCCGTCTTCGAAAGAGATAAGTGCAATATCGTGGGGAATTCTTATTTTCTTCTTTTCAAGGCCGGACATAATCGGGAAAACAAGTTCGGAATTCATAACAACCAGGGCCTGTGCACTTAATGGAGGACGCAGATATTTTTCCATAAACTGGATATCTATTTCTTCACCTGCAATCGGTTCACGAATAATTTCAAGAGCTTGTTTTTTATCGTTTATATTAAGTTTGTTCAATGACTCAATAAGTTCTTTAATGATTTTTTCTTGCGACTTATAGCTTTTTTTCCCTGCTATAACCAGTACCTTTTTGTAACCCAGATTATTGATATGGCTGGTTATCATCTCCATGCCTGCCGGGAGGTCAGTTGTCACGGTATTAAGGCGATATTTATCAGTTGTTTTTTCAAGCAAAACAAAAGGAAAGTCCGCCTCTTTAAGAGTTCTTATTGTTTTATCATCGGCTGCCTCGCCTACAAGAATTAATCCGCTGAAAAATTTCCTGAAAGCATTTACAAAGCGATTAAAGCGCTGGTCGTCAGGATCTCTTGAAATAACAGTAAATCCTATGCCAATGCTTTCAAAAGATTTCTCCAGAAATGGTGTCAATTCATAAATAAAATATTCATGAAGTGACGGAACGACCATGCCTATAATGCCCGGTAAGGGTTCAATTGTTTGAATTGCCTTTTTCTCTTCCCCGGTATCAAAGTAACCCATTTGTCGTGCAAGTGCCAGAACTTTTTCCTGAGTTTCCTTTTTTATGCCATGTTGATCAGCCTTGTTGTTCAAAACTAATGAAATAAGTGTACATGAAACACCAAGTTTTTCTGCTAAATCTTTGTTTCTAACCTTTTTACCCATTGATAATTAATTTATTAATTTTTTAAATTTAGATATATTTTTAGAAATCTCATAGTTTTTTATAAAAATTAACATTTTTTATTATTAACTTCAGGCAGGCAGGAAGGGAAAGGCAAAGTAAAAATGTGTATCCGGAAAATATTTCTTTCTGTTTTAATTTCTAAATTTATTTTTTATAAGTCTTAACTCCTTTTGCCTTTGCAGCTTCGTCAAGCCGCTGCTGCCATTTTGATTTCTTCAATGGTTTTTTCCTGCTCTCTTCTACTTTAGCAATTATAGCTTCAGCATTTACAAACCTTTTTGAAATTAGATTTTGAACATAAGTCAGAATGTTAGTAAGGAAGAAATAATAAGTGAGTGCTGCCGAGAAATTGTTAAGGAAAAACATAAACATCAAAGGCATCATATACATCATTAACTTCATTCCGGGCTGATTTTGTCCGGATGATGTATTTGATATTTTCATTGTCAGGATTGTGGAGGCGGTCATAAGTAAAGTGAAAAGGCTTACGTGGTTTCCATAAACCGGAATATTAAAAGGAAGGTCTAATATTGAATCGTAAGAAGAAAGGTCTTTTGCCCAGAGAAAAGATTTATGCCGTAGCTCTATTGATGTGGGAAAAAATCTGAGCATGGCAAAAAGTATAGGGAACTGGAGTAATGTAGGAAGGCAGCCTCCAAGCGGATTTATTCCTGCCCTTTTATAAAGCTCCATCGTGGCCTGTTGCTTTTTCATTGCATCTTCTTTGTCGGGGTACTTCCTTGATATCTCATCAACGAGCGGTTTCAGAGCCTGCATTTTTGCCTGTGACTGGAAAGATTTATATGAAAGAGGGAAAAGAATTATTTTTATAATTATTGTCAGTATAAGAATTATGATACCATAGTTGCCAATATACTTATTAAGCCAGTTGAAAATAGGAATTATCAGGAACTGATTTATCCACCTGACGATATTTTTCCCCAGTGTAACCAGTTGTTCGAGCTCCATGCCCTCTTTTTTGAGAGTAGAAAAATGGTTTGGCCCAAAATAGAATTTCATGTTTATAGGCTGGGTATTTGTTATATTGAAAGGAATTCCAATTTCTGCCGTAAAATACTTAATATATTTTGGAGAGGATAAAGTCCGCGTCTGTGACAGGTGAGCATTCTGGAAAAAATCTTTTGAAATGAGCACGCATGAAAAAAACTGATCTTTAAATGCTATCCAGCTAAGCCGTGTTGTAATATCAGCTTCTTCAGATTGTTTTGTTGACCTTTCTTTGAATCCGTCAACTTCATCCTGGTAATATTTATATTTAATAGTTGTATACGATTCTTCATTTGATCTTACTTTTTCTTTCTGCGGAGCATACATTTTCCAGTCGAGAGTAATTGTACTCTGATTCCTGGCGATGTGTTCCGACATTCCGACAAAATTTACACTAAAATCAACAGTATATTTTTCAGGAGATAGTGTATAAACATACTCTATATACCTACTGCTGTCGGCATAAAGTCTTAGAGAAACAGTAGCCGGATTATCGGTTGTAATGATGTGCCTTTCATCCGAAACAGGCACAAAAAAGAGATCATTGGTTTTTACAGGTTTATTATCGGCTGTGAAGAAGTTCAGACCGAAAACCGTTGAATCTCCCTTGAACAAAATAAGAGGTCCGGAATCATAAGCCGAATACTCTTTAAGCCTTGATGAATAAATTCGCCCACCTTTCAATGATATTTTTAATTCAACCAGATTATTTTCAAGAATAATGAAATCATTTTCACCGGCAGTAGCGGCAGAAAACAGACCATATCTGTTAATATTTTCCAGTTTGCCTGTATCGGAAACTATTTCCGTTGGGCCGGCAGGAGTAACGACCTTTGTTGTAGTATCCTTTTCAGTAACGGGTTGTGAAAGGCCTAGACGCTGGTTGACTTCATCCAGTTTAAGGACCAGATCAGGCTGGTTAGGTTTAATGCTCAATGCATTCGTATATTCTATTCTGGCTTTTTCATAATTACCGGCCTCATAAAGTGAATCAGCCAGAACAACTCTTTCCTGATAAATCTTGTTTAAACGGTGATTATTATAGATGCCAAAAATTATGAAAATCCCAAATATCAATAATAATCCTGTAATTGTATTCTTGTCCATAATTTAATTACTGCTCTTTTTTTCCTTATTGTATTCTATACAGGCTCTTATAAAATCGACGAAAAGCGGATGAGGCTTAACTACAGTACTGCTGTATTCCGGATGGAACTGAACTCCGGTAAACCATCTGTGAGACGGTATTTCAATAATTTCTACAAGGTTTGATTCGGGATTTATGCCGGCCGGAATCATTCCTTTTTTTATAAAGTCATCGAGATATTTGTTGTTGAACTCATACCTGTGCCTGTGTCGTTCAATAATCTCCTTTGAACCATAAATTCTGTAGGCCCGGGAGTTAGGGTCGAGGACACATCTATAACCTCCCAGCCTCATTGTACCTCCCATATATGTTATATTTTTCTGCTCTTCCATCAGGTCAATGACAGGATATTTCGTTTTATGGTCTATTTCAGTTGTATGGGCATCGGTAAAGCCAAGCACGTTTCTTGCAAATTCAATAACTGCACATTGCATTCCGAGGCATATACCGAAAAATGGTATATTGTTTTCACGGGCATATTTAACTGTTGCAATTTTACCATCAATTCCACGTGATCCAAAGCCGGGGGCAACAAGAATACCATCAAGGTCCCTCAGAATTTCGGATATATTTGTTTCATCAATAGCTTCAGAAGAAATAAGTTTTGTATGAACACGGCACTTATTTGCTGATCCTCCATGGACAAACGACTCGGAGATAGATTTATATGCGTCGTGAAGTTCGACGTATTTTCCAACCAGCCCTACATTGACATCATATTCCGGATTTTTCACACTTTCGAGAAACTCATACCATTCGGTCAAATCAGGGTTCTCGCCAGGAGGAAGATCCAGCTTGCGAAGGACTGTTTGGTCTAATTTTTCATGAAGCATTCGCACAGGCACTTCATAAATGGTTGAAACATCAACTGATTCAACTACAGCATATTCTTCAACGTTACAAAAAAGTGCAACTTTCTTTTTAATATCTTCTGAAAGAGACTTTTCTGTGCGCAGCACCAGAACGTCAGGCTGTATTCCTGCCTCGAGCAGAGCTTTAACCGAGTGTTGTGTCGGTTTTGTCTTTTGCTCTCCTGAAGCAGAGAGATATGGAACAAGAGTAAGATGAATTACAATGCAGTTTTTCTGTCCGAGTTCCCATTTCATCTGACGAACGGCTTCTATATAAGGGAGTGATTCTATGTCGCCTACTGTACCACCAATTTCAGTAATTACAATATCGAATTTTTTGCCCAGAGTTACAAGTTTTATCCTTCGTTTTATTTCGTCAGTGATATGAGGTATAACCTGTACTGTTTTTCCCAGATAATCTCCTCTTCTCTCCTTGTTTATGACAGTCTGATATACCCGGCCAGTTGTAACGTTGTTTGCCTGGCTTGTGGGAGTATTCAGGAATCTTTCATAATGGCCAAGGTCGAGGTCTGTTTCGGCTCCATCGAGGGTCACATAGCACTCGCCATGTTCGTATGGATTGAGAGTTCCGGGGTCAACGTTAATATACGGATCAAGTTTCTGAATAGTAACCGAATATCCGCGTGCCTGGAGCAGTTTTGCCAGGGAAGCCGATATTATACCCTTTCCGAGTGAAGAGGTTACACCTCCAGTTACAAACACGTATTTTACTTCAGTCAATTTATTCAATATTAATAATATAATTATCTGCGGTCGAGCTGTAGTTATTTTTCATTGCTCATCTGGTCAATCATTTTTACTTTCTCTTCCAATGTTTTTATAGTCTTTTTTGCATTTTTTATTTTTTCCTCCACCTCTTTTATCATAGTTTCAGCACTCGGAGATTTTGCAAAAAAACCGATATTGTTTTCCCATAAAACAATATCATTTTCAAGCTGTTTTATTTTCGATATAAATTTTTCCCTTTCATTGTTTATTTTGCGATATGACCTGGCATTCGATTTCATTGTTTCGAGTTTTGTCCGGTATTTCAAAATGCTCCTGTCTTCTTCCCCAATTTTAAGCTTATCAAACTGCTTATTCAATGCATTCCGGTAGCGGTTATTTATTTCTTCTTTATGCTTAAAAGGGACAAAGCCTATGTCGGTCCATTTTTTCTGAATCTCTTTAAGGCGTTTGAAAGCTTCCTGAACATCATTTCCGGCCTCAAACGATTCGAGTTGTGAAATAAGTTCTTCCTTGGCTTTAAGATTATCTTCATAGGAATTATCGAGGCTGGTAAAATATTCAGTCTTTCTTGCAAAAAAATGGTCACAGGCTTTTCTGAACCTTTTCCATATTTTTTCGGAATATTTTCGCGGTACAGGACCTATTTCTTTCCATTCTTTCTGAAGTTTTATAAATGCTTCGGATGTTCCTTTCCAGTCGGTGCTTTCCTGCATTGCTTCAGCCTGAATACATAGTTCCGTTTTTCGCTGGAGATTATTCATTTGAATCTCCTTGTTGTCGGCATAGAAGTTTCTTTTCTTTTCGAAAAATGTATCGCAGTCTTCCCTGAAACGCTGGTATATTCTGTTATTCTGCTTTTTTGGCGCAAATCCTATAGTTCTCCACATCTTTTGTAAATCAACAACCATTCGGGCTTTTTCTTCAAAATCTTTAAAAGTATTAATTTCTTCCCGGTTTATTTCCTCTATTTTTTCGCAGAGAGCTATTTTTGATTCAAGGTTTTTCCTTTGTTCTTCTTTCTGTTTTTCAAAATATTGATGATGTCGTTTATTTATCGTGGTGGTTATTTCACGGAATCTCTCCCATATTTCGTTTTTTGACTCATGAGGTACGGGTCCAATTTCCCGCCAGGCATTATGATAATCCTGCAATTTACGGAAAGCAACGGCCGGATTTGGTTCAAGCATAAGTTCTTCTGCCTTTTCACAAAGCCTTACTTTTGCCTCGAGATTTTTTTTGAGATCGAGGTCGCGAAGCTCTTTGTTTATTTTGATATAATCATAGAAAATCTCCACTGCATGGTGGTAATTTTCCCACAAGTCCTTAAGAGCATTCTGAGGAACAATTCCAACCGAATGCCATTCATCCTGAAGCGCCCTGAATTCCTGAAATGTTTTATTTATAGATTCTTCCCTGTTCACCAGGTCTTTAATTTTGTCAATTATTTCATATTTTTTCCTTAGATTTTCGAGTTTTTCGGCTTCCTGTATTTTCCCGAAATCGGTCTTCTTTGATTTATATTTATCAAGAAGTTCTTTTGCCCGTTGCTCGAGAGGATCAACATAAATCCTGTAATCTTCAATTTTTCCACCTCCTTCGAGAAACTTTTTTTTGCGCTCTTCAGCTTCCTGTTTAATTTTCTTATTGAACAGATTTTTAATGCGCTCAACATCATCCTTTATTTCATTTGGCGGCCTGTTCTCAATTATCAGCTCTAGCGTTTCAACAAGTTCTGTTTTTGAATATCCTGAATAGTCAACAGGAGGAAGTTCAATGTCTTCAACACTTTCAATCAAATCAAATTCCGGAATATTTTTTTCTGCTTCAACAGGTATAACTTTTGAAAGCTGGTTACCTTCATTTTCGTTATTCCGGTCCTCTGAATTAGGTTCCTTTTTCGTAACAGGTTCGGCTTCTGCCGTTACAAAAAACTCTTGCCTTTCTTCATCGGCCGAGGGCAGTGCAGACTCATTTATCTGACCGGAAGGAATTTCAGTATTTTCGCCGGCATCAATTGATGCTGCGAATTGTTCACTATGAACAGAATCATTCGGATCTTTTTCAATCATTTTCAATCCTCTTTTCAACAAAATAATCTTAAAACTCCAATAGTTTCTCCCTGGAATTTTTAAGGTACGAAATTATTGATTATTTAATTAAACTCAAAGTATTAATACAAATAATGACTGATAAGTTTCAAAGACGGGAGAACATAATTCTTCATTTGAAAATTGGAAGTTAATAAGGATTATTCCAATTTTCAATATAAACAAAATATAACTATCTTTGAATGAGGCATTATTTTTTGTTTGAAGAATGGAAAATCAGTTTTATTTAATTTTGGCAATTGGCATTCTTGCAGTTTTCGTTGTTCATAAAGCAAGGAAACAGTATGCAGGCGATAAAGAAAATGTCAGTAAAAAAGAAGATGATGATTATGAACCTTATATGAAAAAGTAAGAACGAGCATTATCTCTTATTTCTCGATACGAGATATCTGAAAGGATAAATCATTTTCTCGAGAAGGCTTCTGTCGTCGGTAATTATTTCAGCAACTCCAGTCATATTTTGTGTGAATTCAAGATTCCGGTTGTAAAGTGTTGTAAGGCCATTTTCAAGTTCTATCTCAATAAGATATGAATCTCCTGCAGGAACCAGTGATTTTGAATGTATTTTACCCCTCAACATTCCGTACTCCATATATGGATATCCTGAAAGCTTGATATGCACAATCTGCCCTTCCCTTACCTTGCCTGATTTATGCATTTTTAGATTTACCTTTCCAATATATTTACCGGGATTTTCCGGTACAACCGATAAAACCGGCTCTTCTTTTTTTACAAGCTGATTCTCGGACCAGTATTTTGAAAAAGTAACAATACCGTCAACAGGTGAAACAAGTAGATAATTATTTTCCCATATACTAAGGGCGGCTTTTAGATTTTTAAAAGCTTCTCTTGCCGAATTAATCAGATTTTTATACTCTTCAGCCCGTTTTATTGAATATTCGTCAATCAATTCTCTTCTTGTGGCAATTTCAATATTTCCTGAGGAGATATCAACACGTACATTTTGGAGTTCTATCTGCTGCATTATCAGGGCCTGCCTCGATTTTTCAAATTCAGCCGTGGCAATAGTTTTTCCTGCATTCAGTGCTGAATCGCGTCTGAACCTTTTAAGTTCGAGATTATAATTCTCATTATACAGTTTTTCTTTTACCTGCAACCGTGATATATATGTTTCAAGTTCCCTTATTTCCCTGTTAACGGCTTTAATCTTTGCTCCATAATAATCGTTTATCACAAAGTTTCCTATGTTGGAAACTGCTTTACGAAAAGTTTCGTAACTGGCCTGAAGCTCACCCAATACTGAAAGATCCAGAACAGGACTGAGCGCGAAACCCTCCCGGTATATATTGAATGTATCAACAAATGTTTCCAACTTTATTATTTCGTCGAACGATGCAGGATTTTCCATAACTGCCAGAATTTGCCCGGCTTTTACATGTTCTTTGTCGGAAACCATGAGTAGCATTATACGTCCGGTTGTTTTTGACATTACAGCTACAGGAGGATTTTCAGTCGTTATTTCAACAGGCGAGGCTACAACATCAGGATATTTTACAAGCCATGAGAAAAGAAAGAAAAGTGCAAATAAGATAAAAAGAACCGACGTGCCCCATCGTAAAATCTTTGGCGGCGGAGTGCCCATAATTTCCTCGACAGGTTCGGAATACCTGATTTCGTGTTTCTTCCGACCCGGATTTTTTCCGTTTTCAGTTTCCAAGTTCAAGCTGATTCTTTATTAGACTGTAATATGCACCCTCTTTTTTAATCAGTTCTTCATGAGTTCCCGATTCCGTAATATGGCCGTTATCGAGAACAACTATCTTATCGGCATCACGCACAGTACTTAGCCGGTGGGCAACTACTATAACGGTTTTGCCTTTATAGAAGCTTTTCATATTGCCGACAATAACTTTTTCTGTATTGGCGTCGAGTGAATTCGTAGCCTCGTCGAAAATAATTATTTCAGGATTTTTATAAACTACTCTGGCAATAAGCAAACGTTGCTTCTGGCCTTCACTCAGTCCATGGCCATTCATACCAACTGTTGTATTATAACCCAGCGGAAGCGATTCTATGAAACCTCTTATGTTTGCCATTTCAGCTGCAGCAAAAAGTCTATCATCATCAATTTCCTCAACTCCAGGTGCAATATTGACAGCAATTGTATCGGCAAATATATAACCGTCCTGCATAACCACTCCCACATTTTTGCGCCATGTTTTTAAACTTATATTCTCGAGCCTTGTATCGCCGACAATGATTTCACCTGTGACAGGCTTATAAAAGCCAAGTATCATCTTAAGAAGGGTTGTTTTACCGCTCCCGCTCGTTCCAACAATTGCCGTTACGTTATTTTCCTTTATCACAAGATCAATATTCCGGAGCACAAAAGGCGATCTTGGACCTTCATACTGGTAAGAAAGATTATTTATAAATATATCCTTGTG
>CAZIRN010000040.1:0-14021 GCA_964541495.1 uncultured Rikenella sp.
GATACAGCTTATGCCCGTCTGAACAAGGGGAAAGATATGAGCAGATATCGTGAATACATGAAAAACCAGGTAAGAGAATTGCTTACAAACTACGGAGAAATAAGCATTATATGGTTCGACTTCTCTTTCCCCGGCAAGAACGGAAAAGGAAGAGATGACTGGGATTCAGAAGGATTGCTTAAACTTGCAAGGTCACTGCAGCCAGGCATCATTGTCGACGACCGTCTCGACCTGCGCGATGTGGAAGGAGGCTGGGATTTTACAACTCCGGAACAGGTAAAAGTTGAAAAATGGCCGGAATATAAAGGCAAAAAAATTCCATGGGAAACATGCCAGACTTTTTCCGGCTCGTGGGGCTATTACCGTGATGAATATACATGGAAAAGCCCTGAACAACTTATTGAACTCCTTATAGAATCAGTAAGCAAAGGTGGAAATCTTCTTCTGAATGTAGGCCCTACAGCAAGAGGTACTTTCGATTACAGGGCACAGGAGAGACTGAAAGCAATGGGAGACTGGATGAAGTTCAATAGTCGTTCAATATATGGCTGCACAGAAGCACCGGCCGAATTTACGCCTCCTGCAAATACGCTTCTGACCTACAACCCTTCAAAAAAGACCCTTTATGTACATCTACTGGCTTATCCGCTTAACAGAATCAATATCGCCGGAATGGCAGATAAGGTTAAATATATTCAGTTTCTGCACGATGCTTCAGAAATAAGATATAGCGTCATTCAGGGTACTGACATTATCGCATTACAACTTCCGGTTCTTAAACCACCTGTGGAAGTACCTGTTATCGAGATATTTCTGAAATAAATCAAATGTAAAACATTTATAATTAGAGCATTATATGGCATCATTATAATATTACTGGTTGCCATGGCATTTACAGGCAGGAAGACAAATTTTGATTGCAGCATCTGATTAATTTGTAATTTCTATATTTTGTTAATAAAATATTAGTTACATGAACAACCGACGCGATTTTATAAAAAAAGCGGCAGCAGGAAGCTTTATGGCGGCCTATATTCCGGAGATTTTGTCAGCAACTATGGCAGAGGTCAAGCCTAAAAAAGTGCCTTTAAAAAAAGGCGATGTTATACTTTTTCAGGGTGATTCAATAACCGATGCTGGAAGAAACAAGCAAAATGAAGGTTTCAATAATCCTTCATCACTTGGTTCGGGTTATGTCTTTCTGGCAGGAGCTACCCTGCTCGAAAAATATGCTCCGTTCGACTTGAAAATCTATAACAAGGGAATATCGGGTAATAAGGTCTTTCAGCTTGCAGAAAGATGGGATAAAGACTGCCTCGACATAAAACCGTCGGTTCTAAGTATCCTTATCGGAGTGAACGACATCTGGCATACACTTGACGGGAACTATAACGGAACAATTGAAAAATACAGAAACTACTATGATAAGCTTCTCGAAAGAACTAAAAAAGCTCTGCCTGATGTTAAGCTGATAATCTGCGAGCCATTCGCTGTTCCCGGTGTAAAAGCAGTAGATGATAAATGGTATCCTGGGTTTTATGATTACCAGAGAACGGTAAAAGAGTTGTCTATTAAATATAATGCTGTTTTTGTACCATTCCAGAAAGTTTATGATGAGGCACAGAAACGTGCCCCAGGCGCATACTGGACTGGCGACGGCGTCCATCCTTCAATTGCCGGCGCTCAACTAATGGCCCGGACGTGGCTGGAATTCATACAATGATATCACCATTTCTGAAAAAATAATATAAATTAGCAATCAAATATTGCAAATTAAAGTACTAACCAAAAAATTTTAAAATGACCAAACGCAGGGATTTTATCAAAACGAGTGTATTGGGAACGGCCGGTATAGCTATCGGAGGATTAGGTTTCAGCCGTAGTTCCTATAATTCAATTGTCGGGGCCAATGATCGTATAACCGTTGCTGTAATAGGTATTCGTGGACAGGGAGGAACGCATATAAATAGTTTTCTGGGGATGAAAGATAGTAATAACGTAAGGTTAAAAACTATCTGCGACGTTGATGAAGCGACATGGGAGCAGCGCATCAAAACAATTGTATCACGTACAGGTGAAAATCCTAAGACTGAATGGGATATGCGCAGAGTATTCGATGATAAAGAGATTGATGCAGTTTCTTTTGCCACTCCAAATTTCTGGCATGCTCTTGGGACAATATGGGCCTGCCAGGCTGGCAAGCACGTGTATGTTGAAAAGCCTGCAACTCATTGCGTATGGGAAGGCAGGAAAATGGTTGAAGCAGCACGCAAGTACAATGTAATGGTGCAGACTGGACTTCAGAACCGTTCAATTCCAAACGTGATGCAGGCAATCAAGTTTCTGCACGACGGCGGTATAGGTGAAGTCTTTATGGCAAAAGGCCTTTGCTATAAACCTCGCGATTCTTTTGGGATTGCTAATGACAGCGAACCGCCAGCTTCACTGCATTATGATATGTGGCTTGGGCCATGCCAGTTGCAGCCATATAACGAAAAGAAAGTGCACTATAACTGGCACTGGCACTGGGCAACTGGCGGCGGCGACACGGCCAACCAGGGTCCTCACCAGTTCGACATCGCCCGCTGGGGTCTTAACAAAAATGAACATCCGGTGTATATCTATTCGACCGGAGGCCTTTTTGGTATAGATCCAAAAGAGTGTTCACAGGAAACTCCTAATACCCAGTCGGCTTTATTCAAATATAAAGACGGCAAAGTACTCGAATTTGAAACAAGGGGCAGATATACAAATGCAGAAGGAGAATTGGATATAAGAATAGGTAATATTTTTTATGGAACAGAAGGATATCTCGAAATAAACGGAAGTGAGTGGAAAGCTTTCAGACGCCGCGAAACAAAGCCTTTTGCGGGTTCAGATATAGGCGAAAGGCCAACTGATTTCATGGCTCCTCCAGGAGGCGGAGGCCATTACGGCAATTTCATCGATGCAATAAGAGAAGGTAAAAACGAAACTTTGCACTGCGATATATACGAGGGATATATGTCAGCCGTTCTTCCGGCTCTTGCAAATATTTCCTATCGTCTCGGACGCGATCTTATTTTCGACGGAGCAAAAGAGAAATTCGTGAAAGATAAAGCAGCCGACCTGATGCTTACCAGAGACTATCGCGAGCCTTATGTAGTTCCAAAAGAAGTTTAATTTTTAGTATGAAAAACGAACTTTCACGACGCCAGTTTATTCAGAGAAGCTTCGGCGCAGGTATTTCATTTGCACTTCTCCGGAACTTTTCTGAATGGTCTTCCCCGGCTGACACTGGAATGAAGCTCGGATTTGTAACTTACCAGTGGGGCCGCGACTGGGACCTTCCGACACTTATCACAAACCTTGAAAAAACAGGCTATTATGGAGTAGAACTCCGTACACAGCATGCTCATAAGGTAGAGACTAACCTTACACCCCTCCAACGCGCAGAAGTCAAAAAGCGATTCGCCGATAGTAGTGTAAAATGTGTGGGTTATGGTTCGAATTTCGAATACCACAGCCCTGATCCGGAACAGCTTCGCAATAACATTGAACAGACAAAAGAATACATTAAACTCTGTTACGATATTGGTGCTACAGGTATTAAAGTGAAACCCAATTATTTACCACCTGAAGTGCCAAAAGAAAAAACAATTGCACAGATTGCAGCTTCATTGAACGAATGTGGAAAATTTGCGCAGGATTACGATCAGCTTGTAAGAGTGGAAGTCCATGGCACCTACACCCAGGAAATACCAAACATGAAGGCTATTTTCGAACAGGTTACAGAAAAGAATGTGGTAATGTGCTGGAACTGTAACGAACAGGACTTATTGCCTCCCGGACTTGAAGCTAATTTCAATTCTGTAAAAAAATGGTTAGGCGATACTGTTCATGTTAGAGAACTAAATGATGAAAGTTATCCTTACCAGCAGTTATTTGACGTGTTTACAGGAATTAATTACAACGGATGGATATTACTGGAAGCACGTACCGAGCCGGCAGACCGGATTGCAGCTATGAAAGAGCAGAAAACACTCTTTGAAAAAATGATAGCAAATTCAAAGAAGAAATAGGACATTTGTTATAATCGAAACTCATTAAGCTGTATTTATATATCTATACATTTATAGCCCTTTGAGGTTAAGGAATATCGGGGAAATTTACATTACCATGCCGGCGTGAAATTAATGCCGAAACTTCCATCGAAAAGCCCTGCTCTTTTATTGACAGGAACTGCATAATACGGTTCAATAACCAGATAACCCGAAAGATTGAACCTTAATGATGCACCATAGCTAATTATCGGGACTCGTTCGCCTGGACCCGGATTATACCAATCACTGCCTATCCTGGAGCCTTTGTCTATAGCCAGCCCGCTGTCAAAAAAAAGACTTAAGTCAGTGAAAAACATTCCTGATTTTATAAGAGATATATTTTTCGGCCCGCTTACAGGCAGCCTCAGCTCAATATTGGCTATAAACATTTTGCTTCCAAAAAAGTTCTCGAGACTTATACCTTCACCTGTAACCTGGGTATCGCTCCAGTATTGGTCAGTTCTCTCATAACCTCTGACCAGCCAGGGGTATCCTATATAAAGCGGCGTAATCATTTCGCTTTCTGAGCCCGAGCCCAGTCTTCCGGTATTAAAAGACCGGAAAGCAAGGGTCAATGGTCTGATAAAGAAATACTTTCTGTAATCGAGCAGCAAATTGTAAAAATCAAGCTTTCCGAAATATTTACCTGCTTCGATTCTATACCTTGTTCCTCTTACAGGTCCGTTAACTCCCATAAGACTGTTGTCTGTCACAAATGCCAGACTTGCTGTCTGAAGGCCGAAACCTTCAGGTGCATCCAGCTTTTCACGTCCCGAACCGATAGGAACGCCGAACATGTCATAATATGTTTTGTACTGATCAAACCTGTAATAGTATCTCGATAATTCTGCTGAAGCTTCAAATCTTCTTGTCTGGGATAAAGGATAGTATCCGTACAGACCTAATTTATCCTCAAACATCCTCAGATAATTAAGATCTATAGTATTTACAAGATAAGCTTCGCCTTTCTTTGTCGTCAGAGTGTCAATTCCTGAAGTGAGGAAACCGTAATAGCTTGGAATATGTGAAAGTGACGCTCCCCATTTGAGCTTTTTTTTCTGATTCAGGTAAGCTACCTCCCCTCCGAAATCATATATCTCGCCGTTAAGTGATACTGAAGTAAACAACTGATTGTCTCCCGACATATCTCCAAATATGGCGCTTATACTTCCTTCCATTCCTGTTCCGAACGGACCACCTGTTGATACTCCAATAGAACCATTTGTGATATAATCGAGTTTAAACTTTGGACGATAGGGTATAGTTTTATATTCGTCTTTCTTAATATCTGAAAAGTAATCATAAGGAGAAAAGAGAGAGCTGTCCACAAGATTCTGTGCCACATAAATCATTGGAGGCAGAGTTCCTGCAGTGTAATCAATCCGGTTTTTTTCAACAGGAACCTCCTTAAATTCATCCGGGTGCGCACTATATATAGTGTAACATTGATTGGCATAATATGAATAAACAATGTCCCCGGTAGATAATGCAACTGAAATAGCAGGTGCATTGGCCGTAATTCCTGTAATGCCCCGCATATAATTTGTCATTTGCATTATACTGTCAGTTTCAAAACTGTACCTGTAAAGATTACGGAAGCCATCCCTGTCAGAAAGGAAATATAAATTCTTCCCGTCGGAAGAAAACACAGGATTCATATTCCTTGCTCCGGTAAACATCTCCAGAAGCCTGTCATCAGCAGGATTACCGGTATTTATAATTCCTATGTTGTAAAAATCGTGCTGGAATTTGAATGTCTGTCCCGGTAAAGGTCTGTCAGTTATATATGCTATATATTTTCCGTCGGGGGACCATGAGGGCTGAAGATTGCCCCAAACATCCTGTGTAAGCTGTCTAACATTTCCTGTTGCAATATTATATAAATAAATATCGGAGACTCCGTTCCTCATTCCTGTAAGTGCAATGAAATTTCCGTCGGGCGACCATGAAGGATTTGTAATTGAAGGGAGTCCGGGTAATTCAATTTCTTTCGTGATTTTTAACTGCTTCATGTTGAATATTATCAGTTTATTCTTACCTTCTGAAAAAACTACAAAGGCAAAATCGGAGCAGTCGGGTGACCATGTACCTGAAGATTCAAGATAACTGAGGGCATCAATCTCGTCTTTATGTATCCGGTTCGAAAGTTTTCTGATTATTTTTCCTGTAGCGGCATCTGCAAGGAAAAGGTCAAAGTCGTAAACATCTCTTTCGGAAAGAAATACCACATATTTACCGTCCGGGCTAATTGAAGGTGAAAGATTCATATCGCCGGCATTTTTGCTGAATATTATCTTTTTACCTGTAACCGTATCAGTTGTGTCGGTTAACACTGATTTATAACCGTTTATGAGAGCCATTTTCCATAGACCTGAAAATGACTTGCTGTCAACCCCAAGCACATCGAGGAAAGCCTTGTCATATCCATGTATGGCTGCCTGTCTGAAAAGCTTTACAACTGATGAGTCACCCCATGTTTTTCCAATCATTGCCATAACTGCCTGGCCGTATCTGTATGGAAAATATTTGGTTCCTTTTGTCAGGTCATTTATTGTCGGAATATCATTCGAAAGAACGGCATCTCGCATCCACATGGCAGTATGAGGGTCAATGCTTCCAAGCGAAAAATATTCTGCCATTCCTTCCACAAGCCAGAGCGGCAAATTACTGATATTTGATAGCTTGAGAGAATCACCCGTGGTAAGCATGTTGTATTGAAAAGCATGAACCATCTCGTGGCCTAATACATGGTCGGTTTGAGGAAATGACGGGAAAAGGGGCATCACAATTCTTCTCTTTAAGGCTTCCGTTACTCCTCCTGTACTCTCACTAAGCATTCCCGAAACTACAGTTGTCTGCTGGAACTCTGCATGGTTCTCATAGATAAAAAGTGGATTATGTTCTTTGATTGTATCGAGAAATAAAGCCTGATGATGACGATACCATGCTTCTGCACGACCAGCCATCAAATTCAATACTGAATCGTTTTTGAGGTAATGATAAATTTCAAAATTGGGGGTCTGATATACATCATAGTTGAAAACCTTATAAGAGGGTTTATTCTGGCCGAAATACTGAGCATTTACATCCTGGATTATTTTCAGGCCTGATAAAGCAACCATGACGCAAACCTTCAATAATAACTTCGTATTAACTCTGCCTGATTCCATAATAATTATTTTATATTGGTTCCATAATAATTTTTTATATACTTTAAGTGACAATCTGGCTGAAAACAAATTTGTGAACTAAACTTTGGCGAACTGTCAGATTGACAATTTTTCTTTCTGTAATTATCAAATTAAATGCCAGATTAGATTGTAAAATTTCTTTAAAAAATGGAAGATGTTTATGTCTGAGATATATTTTTATGCTTAAGTCCAGTTTAAAAACCTTAAAAGTTTCAATACGTTATATCTTATGATCCGAAAAATATATTATTGATTAAGGATAAATCACAAATTCATCTGAGAGCCATCTGACATTTTGACATTAAAATAAATCTAAAACTTTTTTGCATATTTTTCATAGAAATCAGGTTAATCGAAGAAAATAATCAATTAATCGGATCATTTTTATATATACATCTGAACCTCCATACGAACAAAGTCACTCCTGAAGTAGATCTTCAGGAGCGTGGGGTAAAAGCTATGAATATGCAGACGAAATTGCCTTAGCCTCTTATCTTCACTGATGAAAAAGGAATCCTGCAACGGTTAAAGCCATGTATAACACCGGAGTGACCGGTATGTATATCTCGAACAACGGCAAAAAGGGAGATGACGTATGGGGAACACACAGCAAATGGGTCATTCTGAGCGGAGTTAAGGAAAATATTCCAATTTCTCTTGCAATATTCGATCATCCGAAGAACCCAGTTTATCCTGCTTATTCACATGCAAGGGGTTATGGGCTTTTCGCTGTCAATAACTTCGGACAAAAGGCATACGACCCGAAACAGGAACAGTTTATATATAAACTCGAGAAAGGCCAGTCGGTAAAGCTTGTTCACAGATTCTATGTTCAATCAGTTTCAGAACTTACGCCTGAAGGGGCTGAAGCAATATTCGGCGAGTTTTCGAAAGCCTATTAATACAGGAACAATAAAAAATTACAAAAATAACCGCAAAGGGCAAAGAGCCTTGTAAAAGACAAAAGTGATTAATTTTGTCCTGAGTAAAGCCAAAAATCTTTGTATCTTTATCGGCTTAAAAGTTAATATTTTAAATATCTTATTTTAAAAAAGTTACAATATAATAAATTATAAATTTACTAATCGAATGAAAACGACATTTAAGCTTTCAATGTTTTTATTATTGATCTTCACAGTTTTCTATCCCTGTAAGGGTGTAATTAGAGGAACTAGTAATGCTCCGGTGATACGTGAGCTATATGAAATAAGAATTTATCATATAACAGGAAAGGCGCAGGAGGAGATTATGGATAAGTTTTTGAAAGATGCCTTTCTTCCTGCACTTCACAGGGCTGGTATAGAAAAGGCCGGCGTATTTAAACCGGTCGAAACTGATACTGCCTATGGGAAAAGAATTTATGTTTTGATTCCTTTCCAGTCGGCCGACCAGATGGTACAACTTCCTTCTGTTCTGGCTCTTGACCATAAGTATAACGAAGATGGAAAATTCTTCCTTGAGGCTCCATATAATAATCCGCCTTTTAAACGATATGAGAGTATTTATATGCTGGCTTTTCGTGATATGCCCAGTTTTCGGCCTCCTGAATTCAATACTGCTCCGGCAGTAAGGATTTATGAATTACGAAGTTATGAAAGTGCAACGGAAGCAAAAGCTGCTAAGAAGATAGAAATGTTCAATGAGGGCGGGGAGATGAAGCTTTTCGAAAAGCTGAGCTTCAATGCGGTATTTTTCGGTGAAGTGCTTGCAGGGAGCACAAAACCTAATTTAATGTATATGACTTCTTTTTCCGATTTAAAATCGAGGCAGGATCACTGGGCTGAATTTACTAGCCATCCGGAATGGAAAGCTTTGTCGGGACGTGAAGAATATAAGAATACTGTCTCGAAAACCAATGTTTTTCTCCTTCATCCTGCCGATTATTCTGATTTTTAACAAATTGACCTCCGTGTCTCTCCATGTGATATATTTTTAACAAGGAGAGACACAGGGATCGCACAGAGCCTATAGGCTGGCAAAATTTAAATATAAGGATTTAATCAGGCAAGTCCTTGAGTCCCTGGAGGATTTTCTCCGCCTCTTCGTTTGATAATTCATGGTCGGGCAGATTGCCTTCGAAATATTTCTCGTAAGCCGAGATATCCAGATGTCCGTGACCGCTGAGGTTGAATAATATAGTCTTGGATGTTCCTTCCAGGTCGGCTTTTCTTGCCTCGTCGAGGGCTGCAGCTATGGCATAGTTCGATTCGGGGGCTGGCAATATTCCTTCGCATCGAGCAAAGAGCACTCCGGCTTCGAAACATTCTCTTTGCAGTTTGGATTTTGGCTCTATGAAGCCGTCTTTAACAAGCTGGCTTACAAGCACTCCTGCTCCGTGGTAGCGAAGCCCGCCGGCATGTATCTTTTCAGGAATGAAATTATGGCCGATAGTGTACATTGGAAGGAGAGGAGTCAATCCTGCCGAGTCGCCGAAGTCGTACATGAATTTTCCTTTTGTAAGTTTTGGGCATGATGCCGGCTCAACAGCAACCAGTCTAATGTCTTTTCCATTGACCAGCTTCTCCCTCAGAAACGGGAATGCAATGCCCGAGAAGTTCGATCCTCCGCCAAAACATCCTATGACCACATCGGGATAATAACCGGCTTTTTCCATCTGTAGAAGCGCTTCCTGGCCTATTATGGTCTGATGCAGAATGACATGGTTAAGCACGCTTCCGAGAGAATATTTAGTATAAGGATCCTGTACTGCTACCTCAATGGCTTCGGATATTGCAATGCCGAGACTTCCAGGCGAATCGGGATCCTGTTCGAGTATTTTTCTGCCGGCAATAGTCATTGTGCTTGGCGATGGGACAACCTTTGCATTGTATGCATTCATCATGATTTTGCGGCCGGGCTTCTGATTATAGCTTACCTTCACCATAAAAACGAGCAATTCCAGACCAAAATGATTGCATGCAAAACTCATAGCGCTTCCCCATTGTCCTGCACCTGTCTCGGTGGTTATTCGTCTTATACCTTCCTTTTTGTTATAATAAGCCTGCGCTATTGCAGTATTTGCCTTGTGTGAACCCGAGTAATTATAGCCTTCATACTTATAAAAAATCTTACTTTTTGTCCCTATCGACTTCTCGAGCGACTCTGCCCTGAAAACCGGTGAAGGTCGGTAAGTCATGTAAAAGTCAAGAACTTCATCAGGTATATCAATATATCTTTCATTTGACATTTCCTGCTTGATAAGTTCCATAGGGAAAATCGCAGCAAGGTCTTGTGGGCCTGCAGGCTGTCGTGTAACCGGATGCAACGGAGGCAACGGTTTATTGGGCATGTCGGGTATAATGTTATACCATTGCCGCGGCATCTCATTTTCGCTTAAGGTAATCCTTCTTGAATTTTTCATGTTTTTTTAGTTAAAGTGGTTTTAGATTTTTTACAAATTAAAACAAATTCAACTTTTCCCGTTCGAATTATTATTCATTCCATTGTTGATAATTTTAATCTGTCGGTTTATAGACTCCTGATGAATAGCCTTGAAGATAGTATCGATCAATTCGGTGCTGAGTCCTTTCGTCTTTCCTTTTGTCACTGCTTTTGATATAATTTCATCCCATCTTGCACTCTGAAGCACTGTGATGTTATTCAGTTTTTTGAACAGACCTATTTTATCGGCTACCTGCATCCTCTGTTCGAGCAGTTCTATGAGATAATCGTCGAAAACATCGATCTGCTGGCGAAGTTCACCAAGTTCATCGAGTATTTTAGGATCGTCAGGATTTGGGTTTCTTAACACAAGCCGCACAAGAATTTCTTTTAGCATGTCGGGTGTAACTTGCTGTGCTGCATCGCTCCATGCATTTTCGGGATTGATATGTGATTCAATAACAAGTCCGTCGAAATTGAGATCCATTGCTTTTTGCGATATCTCATAAATATATTTTCTGCTTCCTCCCATGTGACTTGGGTCGCAGAGGATAGGCAGGCCTGGTATTCTTCTTCTTAGTTCAATGGGTATCTGCCAGTTAGGCTGGTTCCGGTAAACGGTTTTTTCAAATGTTGAAAAGCCTCGGTGTATTGCACCGAGTTTCTTTATACCTGCTTTTGCCACTCTCTCGATAGCGCCTGTCCAGAGGTCAATATCCGGATTTATTGGATTCTTTACCAGAACCATCACATTTGTTCCCGACAATGCATCGGCTATTTCCTGAACTGAAAACGGGTTTACCGATGTACGGGCTCCTATCCATAACACGTCAACATCATATTTAAGAGCTTCGTAAACATGTTTTTCATTGGCCACTTCAGTAGCTGTAAGAAGTCCGGTTTCTTCTTTTACCCTTCTGAGCCATTTCAATCCGTTTATACCTGCTCCTTCAAATGAGCCTGGCCGCGTTCTCGGTTTCCATATTCCGGCACGAAATACTTTTACCTGTTTTATTTCGGCCAGCCTGCGGGCTGTCTCCATCACCTGCTCTTCGGTCTCCGCACTACACGGACCGGATATGATAAACGGCCTTTCCGAATTCTCAATCCAGCCTTTCAAAGGCGAAATATCCATCTCCAGAACCATAGCGAATCAGTTTAAAATCTTTTGAATCTTATTTGCTTCTTCCATAAGCTTTTTAAGCCCTTCAGTGTTTTTCTCAAGAATAAACTTCCTGAAGGTTTTCATTTTTTCCATATACGTATCAATAACCTCGATGATATGTTCGGCATTTTCGGTGAATATAGGAGCCCATGTTTCACTGTTACTCTTTGCCAGCCTCACTGTACTTTCAAAACCGCCTCCTGCAAGAGTGAGAATATTTTCAGTTTCTTTCTCCTTTTCGAGAACGCACAAGGCAAGTGAAAAAGATGTGATATGCGATATATGGGAAACATAAGCAACATGGACGTCGTGACTACTTGAATCCATATATACTATATTCATATTCAGAACGTTAAACATACTTTTCACAGTTTCAAGAGCATCCGCGTCACTTAGCTTAGGATCACATATAATGGCTCTTTTATAATCGAAAAGTTTGCTATGTGCAGCAAGAGGACCCGAGAATTCTGTTCCAGCCATTGGATGGGCCGCAACAAACCTTCCTCTGTTCGGATGGCCATTCGATGCTTTTGCTATAGAGCCTTTTGTCGAACCCATGTCGGTAATAACTTTATTCGTTCCCTTTGTCATGTCGAGTATGCCGGGAAGAATCGCGCAATTGACATCAACCGGTGCCGACAGAATTATTAAATCGCTTTTTTCGACTGCATTTTCAAGTGTGTCGGTTTCGTCAACTATACCACATAATTTTGCAATATTTTGATGCTGAATATTTACATCGACACCTATTACAGTATCGGCAAATCCTCTTTTCTTGAGGTCAATTGCCATCGATCCTCCAATAAGTCCTATTCCAACAATGCAAATTGTCATTTTTATTCTCTAATCTATTATTAATTAAAAAATTTACTTCATGAAATTATTTATAACCCTTTCTTTTGCCTTCAAAAGTATTTCCTCTTTACAGCATAGTGATATCCTCACATATTTGCTCCCGTTTTTCCCGAAAATAGATCCCGGGGTGATAAAGACATGGGCTTTATCGAGAACTTTGTCGGCCAGTTCTTCCGCATTTTTATATCTGTCGCTTATCTTTCCCCACAAGAACAGACCGGCCTGTTCGGGATCATAACTACATTGCAGTGCATCCATAAGTTCACAAGCAGCCTCTCTTCTTCGTGAATACATACTATTTAGCTCATAATACCAGTCGTCGCCTCTTTTCAATGCTTCAGCCGCTGCAAGTTGCACCGGCCGGAACATTCCGGAATCCATGTTGCTTTTTACTTTCAACACCTCGGTTATATAATCCTTATCACCAGCAGCCATACCGATTCTCCATCCTGCCATATTATGCGACTTGCTCAAGGAATTAAGCTCGATTGCAACATTTTTAGCCCCATTAACGTATAATATACTAATATGGTCTTTATTAAGTATAAAGCTATAAGGGTTATCGTTTACTATCAATATGTTATGTTTTTCTCCAAATTTTATCAGTCTTTCGAAGAGTATTGTTGACGCTTTCCGGCCCGTTGGCATGTTGGGATAATTCACCCACATAAGTTTAACCCTGCTAAGGTCGGAATCTTCGAGAGCATCAAAATCGGGCAGCCAGTTGTTCTCTTCGGTAAGGTCATATTCTCTAATATTTCCTCCCACGAGCCGGGTAATCGAAGAATATGAGGGGTAACCAGGGTCGGGAACAAGAACTTCATCGCCCGGATTTACAAAAGCCATGCTAATATGCATTATTCCTTCCTTGCTACCTATCAGAGGTAGAATTTCATTATCAGGGTCGAGCGTTACATTAAAATATTTTTTGTACCAGTCGGCCATTGCATTTCTGAGCTCGGGTATACCATTATAGCTTTGATAGCCGTGCACATCGGGTTTTGCAGCTTCCTCCGACAGTTTTTTTATGGCTTCCGGAGGCGGAGGCATATCAGGGCTGCCTATTCCAAGGTTGATAACATTAATGCCCTCTTTTTTCATCCGGTCAATCTGTTTCAGTTTGACCGAGAAATAATATTCCTGAACAGTTTTTGTTCTTTCAGCCGGTTTAACTTTCATAGATAATGTCGTCTTTTTGATATATTCCTAATATTTCAAGGTCGGTAGTGTCGTCTCCAAGCACCCCATGTATCAGTTCCATTGTAGTGGTATCTTCTGGAATCTCGAGGTCGCGATAGAACATATATCCCCATCCATTTCCGTTCAGACGCGGCACCGACTGTATCT
>CAZIRN010000041.1:0-13750 GCA_964541495.1 uncultured Rikenella sp.
GGATACCGGATTATATTTAAAATTTCAAGATGGGGTTAATTTGACGCTTACCATTCTTTTAACCAGTACCGCCATCGTATATGCCGCTGGGCTCCTGATGCGGCGATGGAGCAGGTATGATAAATATGTGCTGGGAATAAGCATAACGGCTAATCTCGGCCTTATACTCGTTTTTAAATATGCCGGCTTTATCAGTGTAAATTTGCAGGCCCTGAGCGGTTATCTCCATATATCCCATCCGATCGGTGAAGTTAAACTGCTAATGCCCATCGGGATCTCCTTCTATATCTTTAAATCGGTAAGCTATATAATCGATGTATATCGGAAGAAGATTGAGCCGCAGCGACATTTCGGTATTTTCGCCCTTTACGTGAGCTTTTTCCCTCAACTGCTCGCAGGGCCCATTGAACGATCAACGACTTTCTTGCCCCAGGTAACAAAACAATTCTCCTACGATTACCAGAGGATCACTGACGGATTAAAAATTATGGCGTGGGGGTTTTTTAAAAAACTGGTAATAGCCGACCGGTTGGCCCTGTATGTCGATAAGGTATTCGCCAGCCCGGCATCTATCGAGGGGCTCTCGCTCCTGCTGGCCGCCTATTTTTTTACAATCCAGATTTATTGCGACTTTTCAGGATATTCGGATATCGCCATCGGGTCCGCGAAAATTCTGGGATATGAAGGCATGGATAATTTCAGGAGGCCATACTTCTCGAAAACGATGCAGGAATTCTGGAGCAGGTGGCATATTTCACTGTCAACATGGTTCCGTGACTACCTGTATATTCCGCTGGGCGGGAACAGGGTAAGTGCCGCCCGCAGATATTTCAATGTAATGGCGGTGTTTCTCCTCAGCGGCCTATGGCACGGGGCGAACTGGACATTTGTGGTGTGGGGCGGGGTCCACGGGGCTTTTCTTTTATTCAGCCATGCCACCATGCCGGTGAGAACAAGACTCAAACAGGGAATATTCAGAATTATCGGAGCTGAAAAAAATGGTACGATTAAAGCTGCCGCTGATTCAATCATGTCGTTATGGTCAATCATTGTTACATTTAATCTTGCCGCGTTTGCGTGGATATTTTTTAAGGCTGACTCATTAACAAAAGCCG
This sequence comes from uncultured Rikenella sp., assembly GCA_964541495.1. Taxonomy (GTDB): domain Bacteria; phylum Bacteroidota; class Bacteroidia; order Bacteroidales; family VadinHA17; genus LD21. Next base: position 1,116 of record CAZIRN010000041.1, read on the forward strand.
CTGATTTTATAAAAAATATGTTCAAATGGAATCTCGGCAACATAATGGTGGGATTCTCTTTTTATGATTTTTTATTGATGATACTATCAATTCTCATGCTGGTTCTGCTTGATTTCATTCAAGAACATGACAAGTGCAGGCATCCATTTACACAGAAAAAGGATTTAATGCGGTGGGGCCTTTACTACGTGGTGGTGCTTTCCATTGTGTTTTTCGGTGTTTTTGAACAATCGAAATTCATTTATTTCAATTTTTAATTGCGGGTGTATGAAACTTACCAGAAAAATTTTATATTTTGCGCCGATTATGGCGATGGTCATTATTACGAATTATATTATAGATCCGGCGTATATATACCATGGCTATGAAAAAAAAATAGCCGGTCTCCTGCTGGAAGGAAAGCATGTTGCCCTGACCATGGGGTTCACAGAAGGAAAGATCCTTATCAATTATATTAATAATACCGCGGAAAAATTTGATATTATCGTTATGGGTTCAAGCCGGGCAATGCCGATCAGTTCAAGCAGTTTTCCCGGGAAAACCTTCCATAATTTTTCAGTCAGCTCGGCCAGTCTCAGCAATTTAATCGCCATCCATGAATTGTTACAGAGAAATCGACTTCAATATAAAACGGTTATATTCGCTCTCGATCCTTCGCTCGTTTTTGCCTATCAGCCGGCACGCCATGCTGATCTTGATGGCTTATATTTAGTAAAACGAAATAAATTATTATATGTAACGTCAATGGCGAAGCATTATTACGATTTCGCATTTGAGATCCTGTCATTCAGTTATTTTCAATCGAGCATGCGCGCGTATTTTGATATGAAAGGACCCCTGGATAAAAGGTATTATGTTGCGAAGAATTTGAATAACAATGATCTGAGTATTATCCTGTGCGACGGTTCTCGAAAATGGGAAAAAAGATATAATGAAGCGACAAAGCAACAAGCCCGTGAAGAGGCGGAAAAATATATTCGTAAATTTTTAACAGGGTGCACCCGAACACACCTGGATGCTGCAATGAAGCATGGGTTTGAATCATTGGTTAAAAGCCTGAAAGAATCGGGAGCTGATGTTATATTCTGGTTCCCGCCATATCATCCGATGGTATTCAAGAAATATGCCAGCGATTGTCCGGCATTAATAGATGCGCAAACGTACTATTTGGAAACAGCCCGCAAAAATAATATTCGTGTTTACGGATCATATAATCCGGATGAGTATGGTTTTAAGGAGACTGATTTTTTTGATTATCATCATCTTAAAAACGAACCTGCTTATGCACATATGGTAAGGATGTCGAGGGCACTGGGTTTATAGAAGAATTTCGGTGAAATGGTATATTGTTGGAGTATGATCGATAGATTGGGATAGAAGGTTTGTATGGTAATTTGCTTTAAATGCGGCAGTAACATGGTGCTGAAAAATGACAATCTGGTTTGCACGAAATGCAATTTTGAAGCATGCAAAACTGATGGCATTTTCTTTTTTAATCCCGAGATCCAGTCAGACTATAAAGATTATGAAAGTAAGGGATTGGATGGTCTTTATCAATATGAGCGGATTCATTTCTGGTTTAAAAACAGAGCGTTATTAATCAGGAATCTTTTTAATAAATATGTAGATAAGAATTCGTTAATCATGGATCTGGGTGCGGGGACAGGGTTCATGGCAAAAATGCTTGCTGACTGCGGTTATTCCGTTGCCGCAGGGGAGATACATCGAAACGGCCTGGAATATGCGAAAAAACTTGGCATAACAGATTTATACCAATTTGACCTTTTCAATCCACCTTTTTCAGAGCATTTTGACGTTATCTCAATTTTTGATGTTATTGAACATTTTGATGAGGATATCCGGGCACTGGAGATTATCCATTCAATGCTGAAACCTAATGGAATGGTGGTATGCACTGTCCCTGCCCATCAATGGCTGTGGGGCGGTTCAGATGCCATGGCGTCTCATAAAAGGCGGTATTCAAAAAAAAAATTAACAAAAAGTTTCGAAAAAGCCGGATTCGAAATTTTGTATATATCAGGGTTTTATTTGACATTGATTCCCATGTTCTTTCTGCGTAAATTAATCTATCCGGATAAAAGCCAAACAGTACCGGATGATGAAATACCAGAATATGACATAAGTATTAATCCGGTAATAAATAAAATTTTGGAATTCATCACATACCTGGAAATATCAATAATTAAAAAAATATCTTTTCCCTGTGGTGCAAGCTTTGCTTTGATTGCGTTAAAACGCAATTGATCATTTACTATTTTTCAAAAATTGTTGTTTACTTTTATAAAAATTGTCTCTAATTGGTCATTTTTCAAAGATATGTGCGTAATAGATTAACCATCTGATTTGACATATACTGAAGAATAAACAATAGTGTCGCGGTATGCTTCTATTTGACGGCAGAGAGAATATTTTATGCATTCCCGGGCAGTGTATTCGCCTGTCACCAGAAAAATATTTATTGAGTAAGATGTATTTGTAAGGTACCATTATGAGCTTTATCAGCAAAAAGCAGATCTTCGTTTGGTTGATCGTGTGTTGTGTCACGGCGATATGTGCCATTGCAGTAGATTATACCGTGCCTTTTGCCGACAACTCATCCTATCTTATAAAAAAATCGATCCTGGGGGCAGCAATATTTTTATTATTGTGCCTTTGCGCTATCATAATAAATGCATCGTTGAAACATACCCTGTACCGGTTCATGTTCGCCAATGTTAAAGATTTTTTTTCTTTTATACGGGATCTTTATGTTAAACGACATCTCATATGGGACCTCACCCGCAATGATCTGAAAGCGCGTTTCGCCGGCTCGCATCTTGGCGTGGTCTGGGCGTTTGTCATGCCTGTTATTACTATTTTTGTCTTCTGGCTCGTGTTTGAAAATGGCTTCAAATCGCCGCCGGTGACTGATTATCCTTTCGTTCTCTGGCTTTCGGCCGGAATTGTTCCATGGTTCTTTTTTCTCGATAGTGTTTCAAGCGCAACAAATTCGATACTTGATTACAGCTTCCTGGTTAAAAAGGTGGTTTTTCGTGTGAGCATACTTCCCATTGTGAAGATACTCGCCGCGCTTACCGTGCATTTTTCCCTGGTACTGGTATTGATTATTATAAACGCGCTCTACGGATATTATCCAACCCTCTACTTTCTCCAGCTCGGTTACTATTTGTTTGCGATGATTGTGCTGGTGCTCGGGATATCGTGGATCACTTCTGCCGCGATCGTCTTTTTCAGAGACATGGGTCCTTTTGTCAACACGTCACTGCAGATCCTCTTCTGGGGAACGCCCATATTCTGGACGATAAAAATAGTCCCTGAAAAGTACCATATCTTCTTCAAAATCAACCCGGTGTTTTATTTAATCCAGGGATACCGCGACTGCTTCATCAACAAGATTTGGTTCTGGGAGCGATGGGAAATTACCATCGGATTCTGGTGCGTGACAATAGCCATATTCATTTTCGGAGCGATTTTTTTCATGAAATTGAAGCCGCATTTCGCTGATGTGATTTGAGAGAACGCCATGCATGACGAATTAGCCATAAAAGTTCAAAACCTTTCAAAGGTTTATAAACTATATGATTCGCCCAGTGACCGGTTTAAGGAGACGTTTCATCCGTTCAGGAAACAGTACCACCATGACTTCTATGCATTAAATAATATCAGCTTTGAGCTCAAAAAGGGGGAGGCCCTGGGGATAATCGGTAAGAACGGTTCCGGGAAGTCAACACTGTTGAAGATGCTTACCAGCGTACTTACACCCACTGCCGGTTCCCTCGAAGTGAATGGAAAAGTATCAGCGCTGCTGGAACTCGGGACAGGCTTCAATCCGGAGTTTACCGGCATACAAAATGTGTATCTGAGCGGTACTATCATGGGGTACCGGCGCGATGAAATTGACGCCAAGCTGGATGAAATTCTCGCCTTCGCCGATATCGGCGAGTTTGTTCATCAACCGGTTAAGATGTATTCCAACGGCATGTATGTGCGCCTGGCGTTTGCCGTTGCGATCAATGTCGATCCGGATATACTCATTGTGGACGAGGCCCTGGCTGTCGGAGATATGACGTTCCAGAAAAAGTGCATGGAAAAGATAGATAATTTCCAGGATGTCGGGAAGACGATAGTTTTTTGTTCCCATGACATGCACACGGTAAGTTCTTTGTGCCACAAGGCATTGTGGATACATGACGGCAAAATAGCTGATGCCGGCGATGGCAAAAACGTTATTTCATCATATGTATCATGGATGACGAATTCAAGTAAATCTTCTATGCCTCAATTTCAGGTTTCATCGGGAAAAAATCCGAATTATTATATAAGAAATTCAGAAGAAGTAGAGATAGTATCAGTTAAATTATTCGATGACAAGGGAATATCAAGGGACGTTTTTTTCAACGGCGAGGACCTGGTCTTTGAGATAACTTATAACTCATTACGGGGAATCAAGGATCCAAATTATAGTGTGCTTATCTTCAGAAATGACGGAGTACCGGTAGCTATAGGAAAAGCCAGTTATGTGAAGGGACTTAAACCAGCCGGATTGATAAATGGCACTACGACAATCAAGGCGGTGTTGAAGAATATTCAACTGAATCAAGGAATGTACACTTTTGGATTTTCTGTATGGGATAAAGTCAATAAAATTTGTTTCGCAAACAATATTGTCAAAGAGTTTGAAATAAAATCATTGAAAATCGTATTCGGCCCAACAGAAGAAAAGTGCGTCTATATTCCAGAAATTGATTGGATATTTTGATGGAATATATTAATTGTCCTATATGTGAAGTGAATGATTCTGAATTCTTTTATGATAAGGAAAGAAATAATGATCCGGTCATGTATGTAATCTGTAAAAAGTGCGGCTTGGTTTATCAGAATCCAAGGAAGACCTATGAAGAATATAAAATTTATTACCAAGAAGAGTTTCGGAAACAAAATATAGCCGGGCATAACATTGATGATTATATCAACTCCAGGATAAAATCTGGTAAAGAAATATTAAAAATTATTGAACAATATTATCCGATCAGATTAATGGATCGTTTGAAAAAAAAATATACCGGGAATCGAAAAGTATCTGTTCTGGACGTTGGCTGTGGTGCTGGAGGAATAATATACCCCTTTATCAGCAAAGGTTATACGTGTGTAGGTATAGATGCTCCTTCCGAATATACGAAAATAGGCCGTGAAAAATTAGGCGTTGATATTAAAGATGTTTTTATTTTAGACTTTGATCCAAAAAATAAATTTGATATTATCATATTGAATCATTCATTAGAGCATTTTTTAGAGCCCGTCAACTATTTGATTAAAATAAGAGAATTATTAAGCAAACATGGGATAGTATATATAGAGGTACCGGATATTGAACGCCCGTATAGTTGGACTTCATTAAGGTATTTTTTTATGCTTGGACATGTATTTTATTATTCACCTGTAACATTGACTGTTTTACTGAATAAGTGCGGCTTTGAAATGATATATATTGAATCCGGGAAAACGGCATTTATGCGGAGTCTTTTTATAAAAAAAAATGATACGAACTACAAAGTAAATTCAAAATATTATACAGAAATTATAAATAAATTCAATTCAATTAAAGAAGAAAAAAATGAATAAGTTACACTTCGGACCCGGTCCTAATTGGATCAGACCTTCATCAGAATGGCTTACGGTGGACGCTGATCCGAATCGCGCTGATATTGTCGTTGATTTTAATAAATTTAATACATTGCCATTTGAAGACAACTCAATCGCATGTATATATGGATCCCATATATTTGAGCATATAGATATATTCCATGCGCCATTGGTATTCAGTGAATGCCACAGGATATTAAAGGATGGCGGTTTTTTCAGAATAGTGCTGCCTGACGTTAAAAAAAGTATTAAGGAATATTTGAAAGGAAATACTAACTATCCTTTGTTTAAACGCAGAGTTGATTCTTTAAAGAGATTGTTGAATGTTGAAGAAATAAGTATATTTGAAACTCTCAAGGGGGATTTTATTTCACCAAGCGGTCAACCGGATATTTTTGGAAAACATATACTGGCGCATCAGAACGCCTGGGACTTTGAGGCGTTGAAGCTTGAATTATCCCGGGCCGGTTTCAATAAGAAAAGAGTAAAACTCATGAAATTTAAGAAATCGGGGTCGGCTGATTTTGCATTTGAAGGCACTTACCAGTCTGAAGCAAATGAATCATACAGATCAATTTATGTAGAAGTAATAAAATGAACATATCCAGTTTTCTAAAGCGAAAGTCATCGACAAAAATAATATATCATGCTGGCGCATGGGTGGGTAATTTCGGCGACAGTATCATACAACAATCAATAAAAAACAATTTACAGGAATTATCGCGCGATGAACTTGAATTTCGTTATATAAAATGCCAGCAAACCGAATTCACAAAAGATATTATTGAACGGATAAATTCAGACGGTGATGTATTGATTGTCGGCGGAGGCGGGCTGATATTTTATAGGCCGCAGGATAATTCGAAATCAGGCTGGCAGTGGAATATCGATATTGATCTAATTGATGAGATCAAAATTCCTTTAGTAATTTACGGAGTGGGTTATAACCAGTTTGAATATGATACGACGAATTTTGTACCAATAACCAACAGACACCTTCAAAAAACAGTTGAACGGGCATCGTTATGTTCTGTGAGAAATACCGGGTCAAAGCGAGAATTAATCGCGCGGGGTTGCAATGGAAACAAAATTCAGGTGATCCCCGATAGTGGAATGTTTGCTAAATCAAAGAAGATACATATTCCCGGAATTAAAAAAAATAAATTAAAAATCGGGTTTAATTGGACAACCGACAGGGAGGATCAAACATTTCCTCCTCCACATAAAGAGAATAAAAAAAAATTTCTGGATGCTTGCACTGACCTGCTGAATTATGCGATAGAAGAAAAAAATGCCCAGATATACTATATAGGGCATATGGGCCATGGATTTGATCAGAATATTATAATGTTACTGAAGGAGAAATTAGTATCAACCCCTATCGTAATCGATGAAGTGTTGCAGGAAATATATCCTCCCTCCGCAGATAAAGCCGGGTATCTGATTGATGTATACCGGCAGATGGATTTGGTTCTCGGCATGCGCGGGCATTCCAATATTGTTTCATTTGGACAAAACACTCCATTTATCGGGCTTGGAAGTCATCGGAAGCTCAGATATTTTTTGGAAGATCTTGGCAGGGATAAGTACTTTTTTGACGTTAGACCTGATGGGAATCAATATTCAATGGAAAATATGAAGATTATTTTGCTGGATATAATAAATAATTCACATGATCATAAAAATAAAATGAAAATAATGTTAAGTGATCAAAAAATTATTTTTAATGATTTTAATCAAAAAATAATTGATTTATTATAAAAAGATTATCCGGATATTTTTCTAAGAATGTTTGTATTGTTAATTAATAACACGGTTGTATTTTAATAAAAGATTCAAATTATGAAAAAAATCCTCATCTTCACCTATCTCCAACGTCATTTTAAAAAAATGACCCCAATTATAAATGAATTAAAAAAAAATTCAGATGTACAACTTTTTGTGGTCTTAATGACTCAGGAAGAAAAACAACTGGCAATTGAATCGGGAATAGCCTATTCAATGCTTGACGATTATACAGAAAAAAAAAGGAACGCTGATTTTGATCTTACGTGGGGTCTCGAACCATTAATAAATGCGATAGACCGTATACAGCCCGACCTGTTTATCGCTATTGAAGTGAACCTGATTCTGAGAAATGCCGTCCGATATTGTCGGCAGAAAGGGTATAGAAATCTGATTATCCAGCACGGGACACCGAATAAATATTCTTTACACGCATTCGCCCCGTTTGAAGGGGATTGCTTCGCGGCATGGGGCCAGTTTACAAAAGATTTTCTGGTTGAACATTTTGTTGATGGGGCCAAAATTGTTCTTACCGGAGGCGTGCCTTTCGATCTGTCTTATTCAATGAAACCCGACAGGAAATATATCGGCGAAGCTCTTGGAATCAGTCTGTCGAAAAAATGGATTGTCTTTACAACGCAGAGCCCGGGTGTAAACAATATGCCGACGGTCGACGAGATCCGGGCAGGTATCATTCAGACAGTCTCAACAGCCCGGAATTTTCCCGATCATCAGCTTATAATACAGATTCATCCCCAGCAAACAGTGGAAGAGATCAGGAAAATTGTCGATAAAGTCCCCCGTCATCACGCGATCGTCGTTAAATATAAAAATACGGAGGAGCTGATGGCAGCTTCTGATGGGGTGATAACTTTTTTTTCCACTACCGCGTGTGATGCTGTTATAATGCAGAAGCCGCTCATGCTTATAAACCTTTCTGATGATAAGGATTTTTATCCTTTTGCACAGATGAAGGCTGCATATGCCGCTTATGATGAATCGGATATAAAAAAGACTTTTTGTGCACTCATTTCTTCTGGAAACAATTTAATTGATGGACAAAAACTCGCCGCCGGTTATGTAAATTATTTGAATGACGGGAACGCCTTGTCAAGAGTTCTTGCGCTTATATATACAATGCTTTAATGAAATGATTAAAAAATTATTTCTGGAATTGATGCAATGACAGCAGGTAATTTAACAATAATCGCAGAGATCGGCTGTAATCATAAGGGTGATATGGATATCGCAAAAAAAATGATTAAAACCGCGGCCGATTTTTGCAATGTTGATGTAGTAAAGTTTCAGAAAAGAACACCCCGGGAATTGTTGAGCGTTGAAGAATATAACGCGCCTCACCCCAATGAATTTCATTCATATGGTAAAACCTATGGGGAACACAGGGAATTTCTTGAATTTAATCTTGATCAGCATAGAGAATTAAAGAAGTTCACAGAGGCCTGCGGCGTTGTCTATAGCTCCTCAGTCTGGGACGTTACATCAGCCAGGCAGATCATTTCGCTGCAACCCCGATATCTGAAAGTGCCATCGGCGGTCAATCTTAATTTTTCACTGCTTGAGATCCTGGCAGATGAGTTCCCCGGTGAAATCCATATTTCATTCGGCATGACCACAAGAAATGAAGAGGAAAAGATCATCTCGTTTTTTGAGAATCATAATCGAAATAACGATCTGGTCGTTTATTCATGCGTTTCCGGTTACCCCGTTCAATTCGAAGATCTTTCCCTGTTGGACATCCGGCGTATCAAGGAAACATACGGCAGCCGGGTTAAGGGTGTCGGTTTTTCGGGCCACCATCTCGGGATCGCGGCAGATATAGCCGCCCTGACCCTGGGGGCTACTTATTTTGAAAGGCATTTTACTCTGGACAGGACGTGGAAGGGCACAGACCATTCGGCGAGCCTTGAACCGGATGGCATGAGGAAACTTGTGCGTGACATAACAAACGTTTCAAAGGCGCTGACATATAAAAAGGCGGAAGTCCTTGACGTTGAAAAAATTCAAAGAAAGAAATTAAAAAGAGAGTAGTATGGACAGGTTTGTCGCGCTTATTCCGGCCCGGGGTGGGAGTAAAAGCATTCCGCGGAAAAATGTGAAGCCGTTATGCGGCCGTCCGCTGATCTACTGGACCCTGAAGGCGGCACAGGAATGCAGCCGCATTGATTCTGTTTTTGTCGCGACAGAAGACAGCGATATCAGGAGGATTGTTGAAGATTTTGGCTTTAACAAGGTATCGGTTGTGGAGAGGGGGGCTCATACGGTAACCGATTCGGCATCAACCGAGTCGGTAATGATGGAATTTGCCGCGAATCATGAATTTACTAATATGGTTTTAATACAGGCCACATCGCCATTGCTGGAATCATATGATCTGGATAACGCAATAGATCAATATACCGCTGATAAAGCGGATAGCTTATTGTCCGTTGTCAGACAAAAACGGTTTGTCTGGCAGAAATCCGATTGCTGCGTGGTGCCGGTAAATTATGATATAATGAAGAGGCCCCGCCGCCAGGAGTGGGAGGGGTTCCTGGTGGAAAACGGCGCTTTTTATATTACATCGAGAAGTAATTTGCTCGCTACCGGCTGCAGAATGTCGGGAAAAATAACGCATTATGAAATGAGTGATGAAACATATTTTGAACTGGATGAAATATCTGATTGGAAAATTGTCGAAGAATTGAAAATGAACCGTCTCCTCGGAAACTTTTCCGGAAATATTGACAATATAAATCTGCTGATCTGCGATGTCGATGGAGTATTAACCGATGGCGGGATGTATTATTCATCAGAAGGTGAGGTGCTGAAAAAGTTCAATGCCCGTGACGGAAAGGGTTTTGAAATAGTAAGAAAGCACGGGATAAAAGTAATGATCCTGACTTCTGAAGATATTGAAATTGTCCGTAAAAGAGCGGAGAAATTAAAAGTCGATTACCTGTACATGGGAATTTCAAATAAAAAACAACTGCTGGAAAAATTTTTCGAAGAAAACCCCGCATTTTCTTTTGAAACTTCCGCGTATATCGGAGACGATATCAATGATCTGCCATGCCTGGAAAAAGTCTTCTTTTCTGCCGTCCCTCTGGATGCCATGCCCGATGTAAAAAGGGTATCAAAACATGTCTGCAATAAAAAGGGAGGAGAAGGCTGCGTTCGTGAAATATGTGATTTATTGACCTATGGGAGATCCACAGTTGGGTAGAATTTCATTTGCAATTATCAATGATGATGCCGCCGAGTATTGCAGGGTCCTATTTGACAGTTTGAACAGGCAACAGGACACGGTCTCAATTGAATTTGTATTTATTGATAACTGTTCATCGGACAATTCACTTGAACTGGCAAAGGCATTCGGAATTACCCGCCATTATCATTTTACTGATAAAATTGACAGGCGGGGAATTCTCTACAACAAGGCGGTGGAATTATGTTCAGGTGAGTATATCATTTTTTCGCATAGTGATATTTTTCTTGATGAAGCCTTTCTGAAAAATGTGGACCGGTTTATCAAAGAGAATCCTCTTGTTGATTTTGTTAATTTCAGACAATATTATGCAAACATAGGATTCTTCGGGAATCATTATATCGGGTTCGATCTCGATAATGATGAATTTGTAACAAAGCAATTGTTTGAGAGAAATTTTGAAAAAGTGATCATCGGTGAATGCTCTGAAGCCTGCTTCATGGTAAAGAGGCAATTATTCGAAAATCACAGTTTCAATAATGAATATTTTCAATCAATATTTGAGTATGATTTTATTAATGCTATAGAAAAAGATAATAAAATAGTAATGAATTATGATGGAGCGGAATTTTCACACTATTTTATCGAATGGCATGAAAAAATTAAAACATTTGAGTCTGATAAATCGATTTATTTTCGAAATATGTCAATTGTATATATTTTAAAAAAGCTGATAGCGGAAAAAGACCGTCAGATAAGGGAAAAAGATCGACGGATACAATCTCTTTATTGTTCATATTCATATGTTTTGGGAAGATTTATCACTCTTTCTATACAACTTAAACCTTTAACCGCAATGAGATTTATTTCAGATGCAATAAAGAAAAGGCGTAATCTTAATCAGGAAGATTTATGAGTTGATCCTGTTTTGCTAAAGAGTCACGTTATCGCCTAAAAATGATGACAATATTTTTTCAAATACCTCCGTGTGATTTACTCCTTAAATCGGTTACCAGGTCCTTCCTGATCCAGCTTTCCCAAACCATCGGGTAACTCCATTCGATGTTGTGAGTTTTGGCAAGTTCCCCGACAATATTTTTTCTCATTGTGAATGAATTCGGTATCCAGTCATGAAACTGGACACGTATTATTTTGCATTTATTGACGATGCCCGATTCAATCATTCTGGGGAGAAGGTCATACTCCCCGCCCTCTATGTTTATCTTGATAAGGTCCACCGAGTCAAGCTTGAGTTCTGAAAAGACTTCCACTATGTCACGGATTTCTATCTGGAATTTACCAGAGCCATTATAAGCCGGGCTTGATTCATAGATTGAAGAACCCATACCGCTATCCGAGAGTGACGAGTTTGTATTTTTAGACCCGAGACCATAACCAAGGATTCGTACTTTTTTATCTGAAAACCTTTCAGTAAGTGCTTTTATAGATTCGGGATTTGGCTCGAAGATGTAAATAGTTGGCTTATATGTTTCATATACTTTAATTGACCAGTTGCCAATTTCGCCTCCCACATCGAATACGATACTATGGGCGGTGAGTAAATCAGATTTTACTACAATACCTTGTTTTGATCCAGTTCGAGACCAATCAAGAATTGCTTTTGAATAACTCAGCGCTCGGATATACTGGTTGTTTTTTATTTCAGGATACATAATTCGATAAACAGTACGAAATAAAAAATAATTGATTATTCTTCTCATTCTATAATGCAGACGGTACACTAATTCATGCATGTATTTTTCTCCATTAATTTATGAATGTATGTTGTTGCGATATCTTTTCTGGTCCGGTTTTCCCGCACCATGGGACAGAACTATTCAATAGTTGGGAAAAGGAAAAAAAACTCCTTCATTGAAATGCCCGGACGATTCATTTTACAGCTGTAAATAAGGATATACTGACGCACGGTGATCAATTATGCCGCCCCCATCCACCGTTTGAAACGGACCCATCTTCCCTG